>JBEGUD010000218.1:0-4969 GCA_041179065.1 Bacteroidota bacterium
TTTTTAGAAACCGGTATATCGCCGTGTCGTGCGGATCAAACTCTTCGGATTCATTGGAAGTGAACATTTTGAATCCGGTATAGAGTAAGAAAACACCAAAAATATAGAGTAGCCAGTGAAACTGTTCTACCAGTGCAACGCCAACAGTTATAAAGAGCACCCTAAACACAATGGCCATCAAAATACCCACCAGTAGTACACGCGGATAATACTTTTCATTTACTTTAAAGGCGTTGAAGATTAAGATAAATACAAAAATATTGTCGACACTTAAACTCCATTCCATCAAATAGGCACTCAGGTATTCAAGCCCTGTTTTTTGTCCTTCTTCTACCCAAACAAATGCAAAAAAACCAAGCGCCAGGGCCACCCAAAATAAGGTTTGAAGTAGCGCCTGCTTTATAGTAATGGTTTTATTTTTTTTACTGAGTAGTCCTAGATCAAGTATGAGTGCAAGTACAAGCACTATTGCAAAAATGAAATAAACCAATTGATGTGATGCGGTCATAAATATGTGTTATAAGTATTTTTTCTTGCGCCAAAATGAAACAAGAAGGCCAATAAGAAGTAAAAGTACAATAGGTCCGGCGGTAGTGATCAATTGCCATATTGTTTTTTGATCCGCTACTTTTTGTTTATCGAGTAATCTCAGCACCACAACTTTGTTTCTTGATTCAAAAAGTCCATTATCATTTACTAAATAATCGATGGCGTTGAGTAAAAAAGTTTTATTCGCAAATTGAAATGCTTCAAATGGCAGTTCCCCCATGGGAAGTGGACCAGTTGTTTTTGTAACTGCGTTCGTGACAATATCAGCGTCAGAAACTACAATTTGCTTACTCTCTTTAATGCCTTTACGCAAAAAAGGAAGTCCTGTAAAACGCTGCACCGAATCCACCACCGTAGTACCCAAATTATTGGCAAATAAAGATGAAAATTTTCCTTCGAGTAATACGGCTACTGGAATATGACTTTTTGTAAACGTATATAAATCTGCTTCCGACTGCACACTATTTAAAGACACCATGGCTGGTGAAGCAATACTGCGTGAGCTGGTATCGGTAGCGAGTAAAATTGTTTTTTTAATGCCTGGCGCTTTAACGGTATCAATACTAGATGGAAAAATAGGCAGCACCCGGTCCATATTTTTTGTGATCGGATTATCGGAAGGGGTTGTTAAAAAAGGATAGTAAGGCCAAGGAATACGCTGCATGGTTGGCGAGCCGTCTGGATTTTTACCTACTACAATTGGAAGTTTGGCACAGTTTAAATCCTGCACCAAATCACCATTAATACGCACCCCATATTTAAATAAGAGCGGATCGATATTTAATCCTCTATCATAAGCCGTATAACCAGCTTGTGTGCGCATTAAACTATCTAGTTCGGCGTGCAATTTATCGACAAACCATATCACTTTTCCGCCGTTTAAAACGTACTGATCAATTTTTAATTGATCTTCTTCTGTAAAAGGTGTTGTAGGTTTTACAATCAAAAGCACATCAATATTAGCTGCACTGGGGTAACCTGCTTTTAAATCAAAAATGCCTAGGTTATAATCGTTTCTGAGAGTTTCTGCTAAATCACTCACGGTTAAATCGGTGGGCTGTCCATTACCTACTAAATAAGCAACGGTTGGGTAATTTACTTTGGTAGCCTTGTCTATAGCAGCTGCAAATTTATATTCGAGTAAGGCTTCTGCTGCATTGCGGGTTGCTTCTTTGTCTTCTTTAGGTTCTACCGCTTCTATAACATTGTAACTAGTAAATATTTTTTTACTGCTTCTTAAATCAACCACTACTGGTGCACGGTTGCCATATCGCACAATGGCAGCTGGCACAATGAGTTGTGAGGTTGATTTTTCAATACCCTCATTTATAGCCGTTCTTTCAAATACCACACCAAGTGCAGCAAGGCTATCATATAATTTAACTTTTGCAGCTTCATCTGCGATGTCACTTCCTGGTTCTATAAATGAAACCTGCACCGAACTTGCAGCGTAAGATGCAAATGTTTCTAAAATTTCGGCCGTAGCTATATTTAGTTTTTTATAATCGGCAGGCAAATCCCCAGTTAAAAAAACCTCGATAGTTATGGTGCTGTCCAGTTTTTTATCCAATAATTTTTTAGTGGCTTCACTTAAGCTATAACGCTTTTCGGCAGTGAGGTCTAGGCTTCCATGCAACCAAGCATTAGAAGCATAAATAACAACAATGAGCAAGCATCCAATAATAATATTTGAATATTTTTGAAACATGTTTTTCAGATGCAGTTAGCGCTTAATAATATTTTGTTTTGTGATATACAAACAACTATAGGTAACAGCCAAAAAATAAATAATGTCATCTATTCGAATAACACCTCTACTTATACTTTTGTAATGAAAATGAAGGCCTAGTACTTCGATGTAATAACCAAGTTTTCCTTGAAACAATGAGAGCTTACTTACTGCTTCAAAACCTGCAAATAATAAGTAACAAATAAATGCAGCACCAATAAAAGCAACCACGGTATTATTTGTAAAACTACTTACACAAATTCCGATAGCTACAAATACACCGGCTAATAAAAATAATCCTAAATACGAACCAGCAGTCGCACCCATATCAATACCGCCCACCACAGATAGTGATTCTATGGCAACACCATATATTAAGGTTGGCAGGAGTAAACACAAAACAACGAGCAGTGCACCTATGTATTTTCCATACACGAGTCCCGCTGGTCGAATGGGTAATGTTTTTAATAATTCAAAAGTGCCCGATTTATATTCTTCAGAAAAACTGCGCATGGTAATGGTAGGTATCATAAATATGAGCAGCCATGGCGCTATATTAAAAAAACCGGCAAGGGTTGCATAACCCATAACCAAAATGCTAGTATCAGGAAAAACAAATAAAATAAGACCTGTGAGTAGTAAAAAAAGGCAGAGTGCCATGTAGCCTGTTAGGCTGGTAAAAAACTGCTTCCACTCTTTAAGGCTAATATTTAGCATGGCCCAAAACTAATTGTTCTTAGCCAATCTTAAAAAGTAAAAAGTTAAATTATACAGAAAAGCTTTCCCCACAGCCACAACTGCGGCTCGCATTGGGGTTATTGAAATAAAATCCTTTGCCATTAAGGCCATCCGAAAAATCAAGCTCGGTGTTTACGAGGTACAAAAAGCTTTTGAGGTCTGTGACCACTTTAATGCCATTGTCTTCAAAAACCTGATCCATAGGTTTTACCTCGTTGTCAAAATCAAGTTTGTAACTAAGACCAGAGCATCCACCGCCAACAACACCTACGCGCAAGAAATAACTACTATCGCCAGTAACGCCAGCGTCCTCCATCAGTTGTAAAACTTTGGACTTCGCCTTTTCGCTAACATAGATTGTATTTTCGGTAGCTACCATTGGAAATGAATGCTCGGTTAAATATGATTAGTGAACGCCTTTTTCTTCAAACTGTAATGCTTCTAAACCGTTTTTAGTGCGGTAGTCGTTGATAGCCGCTTTGATAGCGTCTTCAGCTAATACAGAACAGTGAATTTTTACTGGCGGTAAATTTAACTCCTCAACTAGATCCATGTTGTCAATAGCAACAGCTTGATCTACAGTTTTACCTTTTAACCACTCGGTTGCAAGTGATGAAGAAGCAATAGCAGAGCCACATCCAAAGGTTTTGAATTTAGCATCGGTAATAACACCAGAAGCGTCGTCTACTTCAATTTGTAAGCGCATTACGTCGCCACATTCTGGAGCACCAACTAAACCAGTGCCTACATTCTTTTTTGCCTTATCTAAAGTTCCTACGTTTTTAGGATTGCTATAATGATCGATAACTTTTTCTGAGTATGCCATATTTTTATTTTGAAAGGGTAAAAATAATAATTTTATAAATTAATGGTGCGCCCATTCGATAGAATCTAAATCAATACCTTCTTTGAACATTTCCCAAAGTGGGCTCATTTCACGAAGTTTTAAAACAGTGTCAGTTACTGCTTTAATGGTATAATCGATTTGCTCATCGGTGGTAAAACGTCCAAGTCCAAAACGAAGTGAACTGTGTGCTAAATCATCTCCTAAACCTAATGCTTTTAATACATAGCTAGGCTCAAGTGATGCAGAAGTACAAGCAGAACCTGAAGAAAGTGCGATGGTTTTATTAAAGCCCATCATTAAGCCTTCTCCTTCTACATATTTGAAAGAAATATTAGCAACGTGAGGTAAACGGTGCTCGGTGCTACCATTTACATAAGACTCGTCTATTTGTGTTAAAGCCGCTTCTAGCTTATCTCTTAGCTTGCTTAAGCGCTCAGCGTCTGCAGCCATTTCTAGTCTTGCAAGTTCACATGCTTTACCAAATCCTACAATACCAGGAACGTTTAAAGTACCGCTACGCATACCTCTTTCGTGTCCGCCACCGTCCATTTGAGCAGTAACTTTAACACGTGGGTTTTTACGACGAACATAAAGTGCACCAATTCCTTTAGGACCATACATTTTATGCGCTGTAAATGCCATAATATCAATGCCGTCAGCGTTTACGTCTACTGGAATTTTACCAACAGCCTGCACCGCATCAGAGAAAAATAATACACCATGCTTTTTAGCAATCGCGCTAATTTCTTTTACAGGTTGCACCACACCAATTTCGTTGTTGGCGTACATGATGGCAATTAAAATAGTGGTTGGCTTAATGGCAGCTTCAAGCGCTGTTAAGTCAATTAAACCATTGGCAGCTACTGGAAGGTAAGTTACCTCACCACCTAAGTGCTCAATATGTTTGCAGGTATCTAAAACGGCTTTGTGCTCGGTCGTACAAGTAATGATATGATTACCCTTACTCGCATACATTTCATACACACCTTTGATACCAAGGTTGTCACCCTCTGTAGCGCCTGATGTAAAGATGATTTCTTTAGGGTCGGCACCAATTAATTTAGCTACTTGCTCACGTGCATAATCCACGGCTTCTTCTGCCTCCC
>JBEGUD010000219.1:0-4648 GCA_041179065.1 Bacteroidota bacterium
GTGTACACGCTATCTTTTCGGGTTACAATACCTTGCACGTACCTACTTATATCAAAAGAATAGGCTGCAATTTTAGAATACCCTGGCACGGATTTAGATAAAACGGATCCGCCAAAGTTTGACTTATTAGGTCCTTGATTGGGTGAAAAGATATAATCGTTGGGAACATTGTATTTCCTATTCTCAACGGTATCAATCGCACTTAATAATAAATACCTTGGAGCTGCCATATAGGCATCGGTGGTAAATAAGTTGGCATCGTCAGGCACCTGCTCTGCAATAAGTTCCGCCTTATGAATAATTCTATTACTTAAGCCTTTAAGGCCTGGAATTCGCACACGTACATAAGCACCTGGACCAGATTGCACATATACAATAGAATCCGACTTATTTGTAGTGGCAGTGTATTTTGCTATTTCCGCTCCTACTCTATTACGTGCAATTAAATTAGCGCTGCCGCCAGAGAAAGAATTAAACCTGAAATAAGAAACAGCAGTATCTCTTACTGTTGCACCTGCAGAGGATGAATTATAATAGAGTGCAAATTTTGTATTGGTGTCTGCGAGGTTGATATGGATGAGTGCATTGGCAGGAGCTGCTTGATCTACGGTTAATGCAAAACCTGCAAACAAAGATTTAAATGCCGAATCGGTACTATAAGCATTGGTTGTATCATAGATATTTATAAACCTTCTAGCAACATCAGCTCTTAATTTAATTCTTATTTGATGGCTAGCACGTTCATATCTATTATTTACTGAATCTTGTAAACGTGGAATAGAAATAGTTACTGGATCGGCAAGTGTTCCTTTGGTTCTAAAATTATAAGCAGCTGGATAGTTGGCTGCATAATTATAATTAGAAATTAAAGGTGTTGCAGGATCAATTTCAGAAACGGTAAGTTTTAATGGTGTTGAAGTATCACCATATGCATATTTATAGCTTAAAATTAAAACCGCAGAATCTACACGAATACTGTCTTTTGCACCCGGAATGGCAAATGGAAAAAACGGCGGCGCTAGCTCGAAATACATCGAAGCTGTTGTTTTTCCAAACAAAGGGTCGTTTGTAATGGCACCTAAAACATGGTTGTCATTTTTGTACACCCTTACCGAATCATTGTCCATGTAAGTATCGGTGATCACTTCTAATATGGTGTCTTTGGTAATAACGCCATCTATGTTAGGAATTAAACCAGCGCCAAGTTCTGTGGAAGGAACTTTGGTACAGCTCATGAAAACCATCAACATCAAACCAAAAAAACCTATAAAATTACGTACTGTAAATTTTGAATGCATGTTTGTCTAATTACTTGCCCGCAAGGTCGTTGTACAATTCTAAATACTCTGTTAAATCCGAGTCCCATCCTTTAAATGGAACTACTTTTTTGCCTTTTACTTTTGCAAACTCGGCTGTTAGGCTGTCTTCAATTTGATCAGAACCAAATGAAATGGCATCGGCAAAACTGGCACCTCCTTTAAAGAGGGCTGTGTTGTTGGCTGCTTTAAAAGCATCCAAGTCTTTTTCTTTAACGTTTGCATTGATGAGTGCCTGTTTCATAAAATCTGGCCCTAATTCATTTTCAAAGGTATTTTGACCAATCGTGAAAATCACTTTGCTGTTTCCAAAAACAGGTTCTTTTTTATACGCTGTTTTTATGTATGCAGGAATAAGGCCAGTCATCCAGCCACTGCAATGAATAATATCGGGAGGCCAACCAAACTTTTTGACAGTTTCTAGGGCGCCTTTACAAAAGAAAATAGTTCTTAATGCGTTATCGTCAAACCAAGTATCTGATTCGTCATGAAACACTTGTTTGCGCTTAAAAAAATCTTCATTTTCTAAAAAGTATACTTGAAGTCTTGCATTTGGAAGAGAGGCCACTTTAATTTGTAATGGATAATCGTCTTCGTCTACAGAAACATTGATACCCGATAAACGAACCACTTCATGCAAACGGTGTCTTCTTTCGTTGATCACTCCAAAACGTGGCATGATACAACGCACTTCAAGTCCACTATCATTACTTTTAATAGCTAATTTGTTAATGATTTCTGCAAACTCTGTCAACTCCAAATAAGGAGACATCTCGGTAGCAATAAACAGTATTCTTTTCTTTGTAGACATGAGTCACCAATTTTATACCTAGAGCCTAATTTAAGGGAGCAAAGGTACGAAAATTATAAGGAATCGAGCTAGCACAATGCTTTGCCCACAAAAATTGACAAATTTGGCTATTCGTGACAAGTTTATATATTAATTATAAATATTATATATTTAAGAAAAATTGGTTTCATTTAAATGGTAGAAGGCCTTACATTTGTTTGGACCTTATTACGTATCATGAAAAAGCAAATCAGCGCTATTATTAAATATGCCTTCTTTTTTGGACTAGGCCTTTTTTTAGTTTGGTGGAGTTTGCGACAAATTCCAGCCAACAAATGGGACGAGTTCATGGATACTTTAACGGGTGCAAAATACTGGCTCATGCTGCCCGTATTTTTGATTTTATCCCTGAGTCATATTGTACGCGCTTTAAGATGGCGCATACTCATGGAACCAATGGGTTACAAACCTAGTATTCCCAATACATTTTTTGCAGTCATGATTGGCTATTTAGCCAACCTTGCTATTCCGCGTTTAGGCGAAGTATTAAAATGTACCCTACTCGCCAAATATGAAAAAGTACCTGCCGAAAAATTAGTGGGAACCATTGTGGCAGAAAGAGCTGTTGACGTTATTTCGCTGGCACTTGTTTTTATCGTTACCCTGCTTACACAATCCGATTTAATTGTTTCTTATGGACTTGAATTGTTTAAACAACTTTTTGAAAATAAGTCGGGGCAGTTTTCGATGCAAAAAATTGGGATTGTAATTGGCGCGATTGTCTTACTTATTATTCTACTAAATATATGGAGTCGAAAAAATGGCCATCTCCCATTTGTGGTATCTGCTAAAAAAATTATCAAAGGTATTTGGGAAGGCGTGTCAAGTATTAGATACCTACAACAAAAAGGCTTATTTATTTTTTACAGTGTTTTTATTTGGGTATTGTATATTGGCGGAACCTGGGTAGGACTTAGCGCCACTGCTGGCACTGCTGGACTTGGATTTAATGCAGCCCTTGCGGCACTTGCCTTTGGCAGTATTGGTATGATTGTAACACCAGGTGGTATTGGCGCTTACGCCTATTTTATTGCCAAAATTGTAGAGAAAATGGGTGTGCCTTTTGAAATTGGATTTGCCAATGGAACCTTGCAATGGTTTGCACAATTTATCATTGTACTTATTGTTGGAAGCATTTGCTTACTTGTCTTACCTATTTATAATAAAAACAAGATTTCCCATGAAAGCAATTGAGGCCATTGAAACAAAAGAATATACTTTAGAAAGATTGTTGACACAGGTTGCCGCTTGGCGCATAAAAGGCAAAACAATTGCCTTTACCAATGGCTGTTTTGATATACTACATGAGGGCCATATTGCATCATTAAGTGCCGCCGCCAAAGAAGCGGACTATCTAATTGTAGGCCTTAATAGTGATGCAAGTGTAAAACAATTAAAAGGAGATACCAGACCTATTAACAATGAGCAAAGCCGTGCCATTATTTTAAGAAACTTAACAGTCGTAGACGCTGTTGTGGTGTTTAACGAACAAACCCCACTTGAACTCATTACTGCTATATTGCCAGACGTGCTTGTTAAAGGGGGCGATTATACAACCGATCAAATAGTGGGCGCCAAAGAAGTAATGGCAGCCGGCGGTCGTGTAGTGATTAACCCCATTGTAGAAGGATTTTCTACAACAGGTACCATCCAAACAATCAAAGCGCATTTTTCATAAATAGCTATCTACCGATTAAGCCATTTATTTCACCCAGTTGTGCCGATTGTTTAAGGTAGGGCTATTAGTTTTATTATGTTTATACCACTTAATTGATTCCATTTTGAAAGAGAATAAAAAAATACTAAACCTCCTCACCCATTTAGTGGCTTGGATTTGTTTGTTTTCGGTACCATACCTTGTTTTCTTTCCAAGACTTCGTGAGTTTAATATGAGCGATCATATGATGGCCACTATTATCATCAATTACATATTTATCATATTTTTTTACTACCTCAATACACAATATTTAGTACCCGCATTACTCATTAACAGAAAATGGTGGTTGTACATATTATCTGTGGTTATTTCATTAAATATCTATCTATTTACACCCAAACAAGTTGCTACCATATTTGCGACGCCAGAATACATTGAACAAAATGGTAATTATATTATTAACCCTTCCTTTAAAGGAGATAAAAAAATTACCAGAACACCTAGAAAATCGAGAAGATTAGCTGACCCTTACAATACCGTTTTATTTTTATTGGTTTTATCGTTTGGCACCTGTATATCAGTAACGCAGCGCTGGTTGAGTTCCGAACAAAACAAAAAAGAAACAGAAAACGAAAAATTAAATACCGAGCTGTCTTTTTTAAAATCTCAAATCAATCCGCATTTCTTTTTTAATACCCTTAATAACATTTATAGTTTAGCCATTGTAAAAAGCGAACAAACGGCACCAGCGGTTATGAAACTTTCGTCGATTATGCGGTATATCTTATCTGAAACAGAAAAAGATTTTGTGCCGCTTAGTAACGA
>JBEGUD010000220.1:0-6979 GCA_041179065.1 Bacteroidota bacterium
GAAAGGACCTTACAGGTTAAAGTATACCATAAAAACAAAATAAATGATATTACGCCAAAATTTGTTGCTCAAGATTCTGTGAAGATCCCCATGTATTTGAATGAACCCGGAAATCACCTTATTGCTATAAGTACTAAGCCTTCTTATATCGAAATGGAAGGAGCAGCATTTAATGACTATTTGAATGAAGATGGGATGGCTAACATATTATCCTACAGAGAGAAAAATAATTTAAAAGATAAAAGATCTAGAGAGTATTATCAAAGATGTGCAAAAACACTCTTACAAGTTGATGGCAAAAATGATGCGTCGTTTAAAATGAATACAGGCATGCAGCTTGAGATTATTCCTCAGAGCAACCCCTATGCAAATGATGCACAAGAATTAAATGTCTATTTTGAATTTAAAGGAAAGCCGCTTGCCAATTACCAAGTAAGAACTTGGTGTAAAAAGAACGGAAAACTAATTGTTAAAGCATTCCACCAAACAGATGCCACTGGCTTTGTAAAATTACCAATCAAAGAAAAAGGAGAATGGATGATTTCTGTAGTGAAAATGGAATTGTATACAGCCACTGATAAAGCTGACTATGAAAGTTATTGGGGATCATATACTTTTAATAATAACTAACCATGCACATGCATGGTTTTCACTTCAGCAATTACACTGTGGTAATATTTATACCATTGATACTGACCTAATTTTTTTGCCTCAATATGCTTTGGCTCAGTTGCCCATGCGCGCACCGCATCCATATCTTTCCAATAACTAATAAACGCCCCTCTTCCATCGTGCTTAAAACTTTCGTAGCCTAAATAACCGGGCATTTGCTTTGCAAGTTCTAGGGTAAGATCGTCATAGGCGGCATATCCATCTAAGTTATCTGACAAGTAGTAATTAAAAATAGAAGCAATATAAGGTGGCTGAGGCGCCTCGTTGTTTTTCCAATGTATCATAATGCTGTAAAATAAGCAAAACTTTGATTTACCGCAAATACACCCTTCTTATCCCAACAAATACCGGAATTAGTACACTATAGCCTATAAAAAATGGAATAATCATGCCAATCCATCCGGCAGCCATAAAAACAGCAATAATGAGGAGCTGGAATCCCAGTCCGTAAAACGATACCAAAAACATAAACCATTTAGGACATTCGGCCTGAATAGAAGCACGCGGATCTATGGAATAAACAAACTTATCAAACACTTTATATAACACACGAAACAACCTGTATAAAATATTTACGTAAACCTGACGCTCCCCAGGGTAAGCGGTTGGCACTTCATCTTCAAAAATTTGACTGGTAATTTCACCCGCTGTATGATGTCTAAAAATGACATGATAGTAATTATAAACTGTCCCCTGCGTTTGCATACAAATAAAAGCAAGTAGCGCCAACCAAGTATTTGTACCAGTAAATACCGCAATTGAAATAATCAGTGCAAAGTTTAATAGGCTATCAAAAATAGAATCTAAATAACGGCCAGTATAGGATGGTTCATTTTTAATTCTGGCCAGTTGACCATCGGCAGCATCTAGTATAGATTTCAAAATTAGAAAAAAGCCAGCAAGCCAAAACTGCGACTTTAACATATAAACAATAGCCAATATACCAGAAACACCAAATAACAGGGTAATATGAATGGCAGTAACGCGGGTTCCTTTAAGCGCTTCTGCAATAATATTAGCCACAGGCCTTCCATAGTCAGATACATCAATAAATTTATTTTCAACCCCTAGTTTAGACATCCACCTTTTCTTAAATATGCGAAATGTGTAAACATACGATTAAGTTATTGATGTTTAGCATTTTGTAAGCCCAACCCATTATGTGTGAAATTCAAAAAATATACTATTTTCATATATATGGAATACAATAACCCCCACATACCTATTGCAACTATCCCGCAGTTCCAAGAAATCCCTTTACAACGCATAGAGCCAGATTACAAAAAAGTACTGTATTTTAATTGGAGCATCGTTTTTACCCTTGCTATTGGCATTTTGGTTGCTGTATTTATTTCAAACAAAGAACTCCATACATGGTGGGCGGTAACCATAGCTTTAATTACAGTAGTATGTAGCATGGCAATCACCACTGCTTCTATCGAAATAGGATTTAAAAACAGATCCTGGGCCTTAAGAGACAAAGACTTCGTTTTTAAAAATGGATGGTTATTTCAGAGCACCCATATCATTCCATTCACAAAAGTGCAACACTGTATTTTAAAAACAGGCCCCATAAGCCGCAGGTACAAACTTGCTTCACTTCGTTTTATGACAGCCGCAAGCCATCAAAGAGACGTAAGCATTAACGGATTATCTCAAATAGATGCCGAAAAAATTAAGGGCTGGATCATGGAAAAAAATATAGAACATGCAAGAGAAGCAATTTGATTGGCATACCCCACAAAAATTGTCACCCTACGCCACTCTTTTTATTGTTGGCAAAGTCATCAAACAATCATGGGCTTTTTTACTACTATTTGTTGGGAGTAAAATACTCAAAAATAATGGCGGTGCAGATGATAAAACAATGGGCTATTTTATTTGCCTCGTTGGCGGCTTTATTCTTGTCATGTCTATCCCGCACGTGATTCAATATTTTAGATTTAGAATTTTTATAAAAGACAATGAACTCGTTGTATTAAAGGGACTGTTTACCAGAAAAGTGATCAATATCCCCATTAACAAAATACAATCAGTACATGCGGTACAAAGCTATTTACACCGTTTTACAGAAACCTGCGAATTAAAAATAGAAACTGCCGGAGAAGAAAATACCGAAGTAGAAATTAAAGCCATTGACCAGGAAAAAGCATACGCGCTCCAAGAACTTTTAAAAAACAAACCCGCAACCATTGATACCATTACATCAGCTGAGCCTGAAACCATACTAGGTGTTGGATTTTGGGATATCCTAAAACTTTCTATTTCCGAAAATCATATAAAAACCTTTTTAATCATCCTCACTTATTTGCTTACAAAAATGGATGATGTCCGAAATTTATTTGGTATCGATACGGCAAAAAAAATCAATCAAGAAGCAGATAAAATCAATTATACCACCAATCTCATATTAGCATTTACAGTAACCATACTTGTTATTACGCTGATAGTTTCATTTATTAGAGTGCTTCTTCGCTTCTACAATATGAAACTAAAAATATCAGAAAAAGGTTTTGAAACAGAATGGGGATTTTTACAAACACAAAGAAAATTATTACTCAAAGAAAATATTCAGTCCATTACTTGGAAAAACAATTTGTTGCAAAAAATATTAGGCATTAAAATTTTACGGGTTTTTATGGCTGGCGAAAAGTTAACCAATCCAACGCTATGGATTAGAATCCCTATAATGAGGGAGCGCTTGCTTGAGCAAATAAGTTCCATCTATCAAAGTATTTGGCCATCACAAATTGCCCCAGCTAATGGTATTGACACTTCTTACAAATGGCGCAATACACTCATTATTGTTGCACCCCTAGCTGTAACAGCAGCTGTTATTGTGTACTTTAAATCACCATGGTTAACACTTATACCGCTTGCTGTACTCATTTATTTTACAATCAGTAATATCATACTTCAACACAATTATACTTTTTGGTTTCATCAAAATAGTATTCAAATTTTAAAGGGCGTATGGGGGCGTGAACAAACCCTATTAAACTTTAAAAATGTCCAGCACATTGAAATAAAAACAAGCCCCTTTTTACGGGCGCATCATTTGTGCACTATCATTTTACATTCGGCCGGGGAAACGCCCTTTACAATCCCCTATATACCGGTAGCTCAAGCCAACTATATTGCCAACTGGTGCCTTGTTCGCGTTGAGTTTCCAGAAACCATGTAAACATTGAATTTTATTTAGATATTTGTCATATGAATACCAAAGCACAAACGCCCATTATGCCCACTATTTTTGCGGGTCTCTATTTACTCGTTCATTTTATACCAGATTTAGACGCTTCGGACGTAATGGGACCGCAGTGGTTATACACGGGCTGTATAGACTTATTAGGCATTGCTTTTATATTTATGCACCGCCAACATTGTGCGCCTGCCATTCAGGGTATTTTTAAATATAAGTTTACGCTGGTATTTACGTTTTTAGTGGCCTGGGCTGCACTCTCCTATTTCTATGCCATTAACCCCACCGAAACACTCGTTACAGGGTCTAGACTTGTTACCACTTACCTCGTTTTTATTATTCTCTCTATTTTATTTTACAAACAACCACTTCCAGCATTATTAACGGGCATTTCGGTTATCATGGCGTTTGTATTATTATATGATTCTTTGGTGTTGTTAAAAACCTTTTCGAGTAACCTCACCACCATGAGCCTCGATGAAAACATTATAGCATTAAGAGGCAACCACGGTAATAAAAACGTAATGGCAGCTGCCCTACTCATAAAATTCCCATTTGTACTCTGGCTTATCATCAATAATAAATTACTAGGCAAACTACTCTCCGCTTTTGTGCTTGTAATGGGTGTTACAGGGCTGCTTATTTTAAACACCAGATCTACCTATGTGGGGCTACTTATTATAGCCATTATATTTATTGCTACTACCCTTTACTTTAAGAGCAAAGAAAATAAAAAAGCGATCCTTACACAAATTGCCTATTTAATCATCCCCGTTGTTATTGGTTACTTTATTGCCAATGTATTTTTAGATACCGCCGTTCAAATGCAAGATACACAAGGCGGATACGGAACCGTTACCAAAAGAATTGGTGACATTACGGTAGCTAGTGAAGAAAATAGCCGTTTACGTTTATGGAAAAATGCGATCGACTATTCAATTAAACATCCGCTCTTGGGTTGTGGTTATGGCAACTGGAAACTGGCTTCCATACCCTACGAAATTTTTCATACCACAGAGCTTTTTGTACCCTACCACGCACACAACGATTTTTTTGAAATGTTTGCAGACCTTGGTGTACTTGGTGGCATTAGCTTTGCCCTTTTATTTTTACTCGTACCCATTGCTACTTTTAGTATTTGGAAAAATAAATCTTTCAATCATTTACACCTAGCAGCTACAATATTATTTATGGCGGTTACCTGTTATGCAGTAGACGCCTTTTTAAATTTCCCTGCCGAGCGAACCGCCATGCAATCGATACTTGCCATTGCAGCAGCTTTAATTTTTATTCCACTCAGCTACCAACAAGAAAATACAAAACTTCGCACATCACTGATGGGTGTATTTTTTAGCATAGCGCTACTTGCCATCATCCCTTCTATTTATGTTCATAAACTCACCTATGATTCTTTAAAGATTCAAAAGTTTGTAATGGGCGAAGTAAACGCTGACCCTGTCATGAAAACAGAAGACGTAGAAAAATTACCGGCAATTCCAGATATGTCTTCTTCGACACTTCCTTTAAAAGCCATGATAGCACGCTATTATATTAGAGATAAAAAATACGACGAAGCCCTAGCCTTATTAAAAGAAAGCGAAAACGTAAATCCGCATCTCTATTACAACGACTTTTTAAGAACCGCTATTTACGCCGCCAAAAATAATTTTGACAGTGCACTAATTAGTAGTAAAAAAGCATTTTACAATTGGCCCAATGCAACCAGCTATTATAAGAATTTAATTTTTGCAGCATCAAAAAAGAAAGATAGCACCGAAATTAAAAAAGCGTTTAATTTAATTGTAGATCATTTTAATACGCCCTTTACTTGGAACAATTATTTACTAGGCATGTATGAAGTAAAAGGAAGTGCAGATGCTAACCTCAACAATATGTTAGACAGCGCCATTAAAATGTTCCCAAATGATTTAGCTACATTTAGTCAAACCAAAGCGCTCTTTAATAGAAACGCAGTGGATGCCAACAATAAAACGGTAAATGATTATACAGTCCTTGGTCTTAAAGCCTTTCAGCAAGGTCAGTATGTTAAAGCAGCTGGCTACTACATGAAAGCTGCAAACATGGATCCTACCAACTATACCCACGCCGAAAACGTTGGCATTTGTTTGTACACCGCTCAAAAATACCAAGACGCTATTACTTACTTTAATAGATCCATTGCCGTAGGCACTTCTACCACTGGAAAGTCCGAATATTATTTAGGCTTGAGCTATTTATCTTCAGGTAAAAAAATAGAAGCCTGTAATGCATTACAACTCGCTAACAATAAAAAATATCCAGACGCAGCGGCTACTATAAAAAGTAATTGCCAATAAAATTTTAAAAAAATTAGACATAAAAATGGCGGCATGCGTAAAACGCGTGCCGCCATATATTTTTACTATACTGTTTAGATTATGCTAATTCAAAACGGTCTAGGTTCATTACTTTATTCCATGCGGCAACAAAATCATGAACAAATTTTTCTTTAGCATCATCACAAGCATACACTTCTGCAAGTGCACGTAATTCTGTGTTAGAACCAAATACAAGGTCTACTCTTGTTGCTGTAAATTTAACAGCGCCAGTAGCTCTATCTGTTCCTTCAAAAGAATTTTGTCCTGTTGCTTTCCAAGTAGTATTGTAATCGATAAGGTTGGTAAAGAAATCGTTGGTTAATACACCTGGACGACTTGTAAACACCCCATGCTTAGATTCATCATAATTGGTATTTAAAACACGCATACCACCTAGAAGCACTGTCATTTCAGGAGCTGTAAGGTTTAGTAAATGCGATTTATCGAGTAACATTTCTTCAGAAGAAATAAGCGTTTTAGGCTTAATGTAGTTACGGAAACCATCTGCAGTTGGCTCTAATACGCCAAAAGAAGCAACATCTGTTTGCTCATCTGTAGCATCGGTTCTACCAGGTGTAAATGGAACAGTAACGTTGCATCCACCATCTTTAGCAGCTTTTTCTACACCAGCAGCACCAGCAAGCACAATTAAATCTGCAATAGAAACTTGTTTGCCTCCCGTTGCAGCAGCATTAAATGCTTGTTGAATAGCTACTAACTTATCTAATACTTTAGATAATTGTGCAGG
>JBEGUD010000221.1:0-5213 GCA_041179065.1 Bacteroidota bacterium
TCATTGCCATAGCTAAAGTTTAGGAACAAGCTCATGTCCCAGTTTTTATAGGTAAACTGCTGTGCTAAACCACCCGTAAATTTAGGTGTTGGGTTACCAATAATGGTTCTATCCTTATCCATATTAATAACACCGTCACGATCTAAATCTTTAAACTTAATTGAACCTGGCTGAACTGTACCAATAACACCAGAGGCATTAGCAACACCAGGCTTGAGTGTATAAACACCCGTGGTAGTATTATAATCGAAGTCGTTTACATTGTAAAAACCATCGTTAACAAGACCCCACATAGCACCCACTGGATCTCCAATTCTTACGATATAATCGGTGGGTTGACCAGACACGCCCCAGCTTGCAGCAGGGAAAAATAATTGTTGGTTTTGACCCAGCGCCTCAACACGGTTGGCGTTAAATGATATGTTGAAATTTGCATTCCAGGTAAAATCTTTTTTCTTTACAATTAATGCACCCAATTGAACTTCCACCCCTTTGTTAGATGTTTTACCAATGTTTTGTAATTGCGAACTATAACCATAGGTAGATGCAATTGGTACGTTCAATAATAAATTTTTTGCTTGGTTGTTGTAAACATCCAAAGACAAAGTGATACGGTCTCTTAAAATACTAAGGTCCATACCAAAGTTCTTACTCTCGTTTGACTCCCATTGAAGCGCCTCATTTACAAGACCCGCAGAGTAATACGCATTGATGGCTTGATTATTGATACCGTAATACAAACCACCATCATTTCTAAATGTTGTTAAAAACAAATAGTCATTGATACGGTTATTACCTACATTACCATACCCCGCTCTAAATTTAAGATCAGATATAAATGAGTTGTCCTTTAAGAATTTCTCATTCTTTGCTCTCCATGCAACAGATCCTGAAGGGAAAATACCCCACTGCTTACCTGGTGCAAATTTTGAAGCACCATCTGCTCTTGCATTAAGTGTTAGGTAATATTTGTTTTCAAAAGCATAATTAATTCTGCTAAAAAACGACATGTTAGTATATCTCGTTTTGTTCACACGCGGATAACCAGTAAATGAAAGTCCACTGCCTAAATTGCCAAAAGCATTATCAGGTGTCGTGAAATTTGCAAATCCTCTAACAAGTTGCGTATAAGACTCTGTTCTATAATCGTAGGTTTCTTGTCCCACTAAAAAGTCAAAATCGTGCTTGCCTTTGTATTTATTAATAGAATAGGTTAATACGTTGGAGTTTGTAATTGTTTTACGAATAGCAGTATCTAGTTGCGCAATTGGCTTTCTAGAACCTGATATCATAGAATATGGTGTGATAGAATCACTAAATTGTCTATCCACTAGCTTAAACTGATCTACACCAACGGTAGATTTAAAAGTTAAATTTTTAGCAATGTTGTAGGTAACACTTAAAGCAACGTTTCCAACAGTTGTTGACTTTCTTCTATACTCAGCACCGGCTAATGTAATTGGATTGATCAAGTTAAGACCGTTACCAACGTTTGGATCTGCTAAAGGATCTGGATCCTCTAAATCTTGATTGCTAGATAAAAAGGGCCTGTACTTTACAGCATTACGAAGTCTTGAAAAAGAAGACCCTTGTTCAGAAGATACACCAGCGCCATTTACTTCAGTTTGTGTGTAACGAGTAGTTAAGGCTGCTTTTAATTTGTTGCTAAATTTATAATCGGCACTTAAATTTAATAAGTCTCTTTTATACGTAGAATTTAAAATAACGGCCTTATCATCATTGCGCGTATAACCAAAATTATAAGTCAAATTTTTAACGCCTCCTGAAGCAGTAATATTATGTGTTTGTGCAACACCAGTGCGTCCCATTACTTCGTCTTGCCAATCAACAACGCCCACATTGTTGTAATTTTTTAAGGTATCCCAAGTAGTACCAAAATTTCTAACAAAATTTAAACTGTCGGTATTG
Organism: Bacteroidota bacterium; assembly: GCA_041179065.1. GTDB lineage: Bacteria > Bacteroidota > Bacteroidia > Chitinophagales > Chitinophagaceae > Sediminibacterium. The sequence continues at coordinate 1,930 of JBEGUD010000221.1, forward strand.
GATCCTCTTGATCTTTCAGACTGATACATCACATAATCGGCAGGCGATAAAACCCCTAGCTTTTTAGCGAGTTGCTTAACACCAACAAAGCCATTATAACTTACTTGAAGTTTACCAGGCTTACCACGCTTGGTTGTAATTACGATTACTCCGTTGGCGCCACGTGCACCATAAATGGCAGTAGCAGCCGCGTCTTTTAAAACGTCGATGGTTTGAATATTTTGAGGCGCAATAGCAGACAATCCGTTTTCAACCTGAACACCATCTACAATATATAGTGGAGAGTTGTCACCAGTAATTGACATGCCACCTCTCACCCTAACTCTAACATCGGCATCTGGAGAACCTTCGGCTGTTGAAGCGGTAACACCTGCTAAACGACCATTTAAGGCTTCGGCAGCAGAGTTAACTGGAATGTCTTTTAAATCTTTTGAACTCACACTAGCAATAGATGCTAATACGTTTTTGCGTTTTACGGTTTGGTATCCAATCACCACCACTTCTTCTGTTTCTGAAGCAGTAGAATTAAGCGATACATTGATGGTTAATTTATTATTAACGGCGATTGTTTGATCCGCATAACCTACATAAGAAAAGGTTAAACTACTCTTGCCATCTTGCAATACAATTTTAAATTGACCATTTTTGTCGGTAACAGTTCCCGCCACTTTTGCACCCTTAACGGTAACACTTACACCCTCCAAAGGAAGGTCGTTTGAGGTAACCTTACCCTTTACTTCAAGTTTACCTGTTTGTGCAACAGAAAGATTGGGATGTACATTTAGTAACCCTACCAATAATAAAAGGTATAGGCATACACTTTTCATACGCATACGTAATTGATTTAGCAATCATTAAATTATTAAAAATCGTAGCTCAATGCTACACCCATCTACACAATCTTCACGCCAAAAACGATTATTTTTCTACGCAATCGTTCCCGGTAAAAACAGGTATGGGGCAAATTATAGAGGAAGTACGCGTATATTCCTAAATCGAACCACGTCCCCATGGCCTAAAAAGCCAATATGACCAGTAGTTCGCTTTAATCCTGGGTGTTCATTGTGATCCATGGTACCGTTTATAGAAGCCTCCTTAATATCAGCATCCGTAATGGTTTCGCCATTTAATATGACTTTAACGCGCGTTCCTTTTACAACAACAACTTCTTCGTTCCATTCACCAATTGGCCTTAAATAGCCCCTTCTAGCCGGCACAACCCCATAAATAGAGCCGTGGTACTGATATGGCTTTAAGTTCTTATAAATTTCGGCATCATTATCTAGTATTTGAAGCTCCATACCCACATAAGCAGCATCGCCCTCCAGTGGGGTTCTGATTCCCAACCCATTATTAGCGCCAGGGGTTAACTGAAATTCAAAACGGTATTCAAAATCGGAATACTGTTCTTTGGTATATAAATTGCCTCCCCCTGCACTTTTTGGATTCACCATAATAGCGCCGTCTTGTAAAAGATATCCGGCTTTGTTGCCTATCCACTGGTCCAGGTTTGTGCCGTCAAATAACATTTTAAAGCCTTGTTGTTTTTCAAAATCGGAGAGGACGGTTGGCTTATCGCTTGGAAGCTCTCTAATATAAATGTTACGATAAGCAACATAAGTACCATGTGCTTGAAGTTCAATTTGCTCTTTTATAAAAATAGGAAGTGTGCGGTCCCAATAATTTTCTAAAGCAACCTTATCTGTTACAAGAACTCCATTTAAGTACACGGTTACCGCTGCTCCACGCATGATGATGTGAAACGTATTCCAACTGCCAATTTTATTGTCTGCAACAACTTTTGGATTGCGCTCATTTTTTTGGTTGTTGTAAAGCCCCCCGGAACCAACCTGCGCGCCCACTTCACGTCTACTGGTATCCCAAATTTGTACTTGTGGTGTTCCGCGTAAATAAATACCCGCATCGCCTTTTTCGGTGATTTTCCAATCCACAAAAAGCTCAAAATCACCATATTGTTTTTGTGTACATAAATTATCGCCATGTCCTGTAAAAACAAGTAGGCCATCTTTTACAACCCAATCGGATTTTATTTTTTCATCTGCTTTTACCTGCGCATCTTGTAATTGTTGAGCGCTCATTTTTGAGCGGGCAATAGGATTTGCCACAAGGCCTTTCCAGCCCGTTAAATCGGTTCCATTAAATAAATTTTCGAAACCATAATCGTAAGGCATGGCTTTAATATGATAGGCTAATTTACTAGCTAAAATAGCACTATCCTCTCCTCTCAATAAAGCGAGTGCTTTTTGTAAAACTGGTCTTACCATAGGGCCTTTAAAATCTGGATTAGCAAGTGCCAATTTAGATACAACAAGCGCTGCATCAGATTGTAGCGCTGCCGTTTCTAAAAATTTAGCAGCAAACATGAGCGCTCCTAGTTTATTTACTTTTCCAGCCTCTATAATAATTTCTTTTTGAGCCGTTGGGCTTTTTGCAATTTCCATTTGATCTTGCAAATCAAGTAATCGCTGCGCGGGATGAACTGCTTTAGCAGGCGTTAATGCAACAGCCTGTATAGGAGGTAAAACTCTTTTGGAATGCTTTATTGCTGCTTCAATAGCGGGCTTTGTAGTTGATGTAGCTTTTACCAATGCAGCTTCAAGTGCCGCCAATGATTTTTTTGAACCGATGGTAGCAAGTGACCTGGTTGCTACATCTGTGCAGCCAGCCACTTCAATATAGTTAGAAAGCGTATTGACAGCTTTGTCAGACCCTAAATAACCGAGCCGCTCTAATAAATAAGAACGTACTAAAATATTTTTTTCTTGAACATTTTTTAGTTGTGATAGCCCCTTAACAACAATAGCTACGGCTTTATTTTTTAATGATTTATCAATTGATGCTGCATGCAAATAAGCATCCAACTCATACATCGCTTTTACATGTGGCGCATTGGTGCCGGCATCCGTATTGTTAAACGTATTAAAAAAGTTTTCCCAAGCTGCACCATTCCATGCTTGCATTTTTGAAACATTGGCTGCAACAGAAGCTGCATCTCCTTGAGCAAATGAATCACCAGCATTCACTAAAAAAATGGCTGATACAATAAAAGCTATAATTATTTTTTTCATGTTCTTACATTTGACGTTTACTATACTAGATACCATAGGGTGCGCGCATAGGCGGGTTGATCATTTTATTCGCCTCATCATCATTAATAAATACTTGTGCTTCTGGATCAAAATTTAATGTTCGTCCTAACTGTAGTGCAATTTTACCCAGGTTAATAATGGTACAAGACCTATGCCCATTGGATTCATTGAGCG
>JBEGUD010000222.1:0-10310 GCA_041179065.1 Bacteroidota bacterium
CGTAGACATCGGGTATTCCATACCACCATCGCCACCCTGAATAAACGTGTATGTTTTATATGGGTATGCACCAAATGTTTTTGCAATAATGGGATATGCATTATTTACAACATCAGCCATTTTTTGCCAATTGTTTTCCAAAGAATCAACAGCCTTATAAACAACCCTTAATAAAGGACCACCGCCCACAGGTTTACGCGTGATCATTTTATAAGTAGGATCGGCAGCCCACATAAAATCGTGGACATTATACGCTTGCCATTTCCATGTTTTAGTGTCACCAGATGTGGTGGTAAGTTTTGCACCAGGTGTTTCATAACCCATACCAATTTCTTGCGCATTTTGTAAGTCGCCGCCCGCTGCTACAAAATAATTTTTATCGATGGTAATGTTTACATCAAAATCACCCCATACACCATAAAACTCTCTAGCAATGTACTGGTTCGCATGCCAACCCTGATAATCATACTCAGCCACTTTTGGATACCATTGGCTCATGCTGTACCTGATCCCTTCTTTATTATCTCTTCCACTTCTTCTAACTTGGAGCGGCACCTGCGCTTCAAAAGACACTTCCAATTGCACCGATGATTTTGGCAATATTGGTTTTGCTAAAACAACTTCGAGTATCGTCTCGTGTTCTTTTAATACTTGTGCTACCCCATTTATTTTTACATACTTAACATTTTGATAGCCTATTTCGGAAGGCGTTAATTTACTGATTCGGTCTTTAACACGCGCATCCCAATCAAGTCCATCACCCATTCTAGAAGCAGGCCTAATTTGAATTTGACCAAGCTCTCTACTTCTAATATCCATACTACTACCTGGCTGAAATGCATTCCAATAGGTATGAAAAAATATCTTGTTTAATGTATCGGGTGAATTGTTTGTATATACTATTTTTTCGGCACCATTTAATTTATTGCTAACCACATCCATGTTTACATTGATGGTATACTTGATGCGTTGTTGCCAGCGATCAGGTTGTGCAACAAGTTTTGTAGCCTGCGTAAGTAGTAAACATACAAATCCAAACAATAAAATCTTTTTCATTTTTATCTAATTAAATGTTACACTAAAAATAAGGAATTATTCGGCGCCAGCAACCACAATAACAATTTCGCCTTTCACCGTTTTTGACTCAAAATATGCAGCTAAATCCTGCAAACTGCCTTGTTTATTTTCTTCAAACATTTTAGTAAGCTCCCTACTAACACTAGCAATACGGTCGGCGCCAAAATAAGTAGCCAATTCTTTAAGGGTTTTTACAAGCCGCATAGGGCTTTCATACAAAATGATGGTTCGAGGCTCTACCGCCAACTGCTTCAATAAGGTTTGTCGCCCTTTTTTTAGGGGCAAGAATCCTTCAAAGACAAAATGGTTGGTAGGAATGCCGCTGTTTACAAGCGCCGGCACAAAAGCAGTGGCGCCAGGTAAACATTCTACGCGTATGCCTTCTTTGATACAATCACGTACGAGTAAAAAGGCAGGGTCAGAAATGCCGGGCGTGCCAGCATCGGTGATGAGCGCAAAAGTTTTACCTCCCTTTAACTGATCGATTAGGTGCCCAACAATTTTATGCTCGTTGTGCTGATGATAAGGCGATAACGGTTTTTGTATTTGGTAGTGCTGGAGTAGTTTAGAAGAAGTTCGGGTGTCTTCACATAAAATAACATCTACCGATTGCAACACTTCAACACCCCTAAAAGTCATGTCTTTTAAATTACCAAGTGGTGTAGGAACCAGGTATAGCATGGCTTTGAGGTTAATACAAATTATGCTAAAAATTCAATTTCGAAATATTCCATCACTGCATTTGCGAGTAATTTCTTACTTGCATTTTCTGCAATTACAGTTGCTGCTTCTTTACTATCAGCTTCGATTTGTAAGTTTATATTTTTCCCCACACGTACATCTTGCACACCTGTTAAATCCAAGTTGTGCAATCCGCTTAAAACAGCTTTACCTTGAGGGTCTAATAAATCTTTTAAGGGCATTACCTTAATCTGAACATTGAAAATCATACGTACCAATATTTGAGGGACAAAGATAGAACTACATACGCAATAAAAATAATAGGAACTGCGATCCAGCCAAAACTAATGGCAGAAACTAGGCCAACAGCCATCAAAATAAGCAGTGGCAGTAACTTTTTAAAGGAGACCTGAGTGAATTTAAATGCCATCATGGGGAGTGTAGAAACCATTAAATAGCTACAACCTAGTACCACCACATACCAAAACCATTTATTGAGTAACAGGCCTGTCACCATGGCTTGATCCATAGGCGTATACCAGTAAATAATAGGAAAAGAGGCAAATAATAGCCCCACAGCAGGCACTGGAACCCCCGTAAAACCTGTAGTTGAAGGCGCCGAAATATTAAACCTGGCCAACCGGTAGGCTGCAGCACAAGGCAAAATAAATACTGGTAGGAGTTGCAACCAGGAGGCAGACAATCCATCTATATCTTGCGCTAGTGAAAGCCTTAAAAACTGATAAGCAATTAAAGATGGGGCTACCCCAAAACTTACAAGATCAGCGAGCGAATCTAATTGTTTACCCATTTCAGAAGAGCTATCCAATAGTCGCGCTAAAAAACCATCAAAATAATCTACCACAGCTGCAAGTGCTAAACATAAACTAGCCCTATAAATTTGTTGCGGGATTTCAATTAAATTTTCTCCATCAGCACCAACTGTAATCATAATGCCTGGCATAGTGATATACACAATGGCAACGCACCCAAAAAAAAGATTGAGCAGTGTAAATAAATTGGGTATTTGCTTTTTAATCATGCTATTTATTTCTTACTTTTTACAGAAGACTTTTTCATGTAAGCCTCAATTTCTTCAACTGTGATGGGAATATTTTTCATGAGATCCATATTGCCCGTTTTTGTAATCCAAAAATTATTTTCAATACGAATACCCATTTTCTCTTCCTCGATATAAATACCAGGCTCAATCGTAAATACCATGCCAGCCTGAATAGGCGCGGTTCTTGTACCAAGGTCGTGCACATCAAGTCCTAAATGATGCGAAATACCATGGTATAAATATTTGCGGTACGCAGGATTTTCCGGGTCTTGATTTTTAATGGCCGCTTTTGTTAGAAGGCCAATTTTTTCAAATTGCTTGGTAGCTTCTACCCCAACTTTATCGGTGTACTGGACAATAGATATCCCTGGCTTTAAAATTGATTTTGCATAGTTGTGTAAATGTAAACATGCATTATACACTTCTTTTTGACGTTTGGTAAATACGCCACTCACTGGTACTGTTCTTGTTAGATCGGCACAGTACCCGCCATATTCGGCACCAAAATCCATCAGAAGCATATCACCCGCTTCACACACCTGGTTGTTAGAAACATAATGGAGTGTTCTTGCCCGATCTCCACTTGCAATAATACTATGGTAAGCCGGACCAGTTGCGCGCCTCTTTAAAAATTGATGGTAAATTTCTGCTTCAATTTCATACTCAGTAACTCCTGGCTTAATAAAACCTAATAAATGTCTAAAAGTTTGATCTGTAATATCAATGGCTTTACCAATAACAGCCACTTCTTCTTTTGATTTAACGGCCCTTAAGGTGCGCATAATTTTTGCAGCGCGCTCATATCCATGTAAAGGATACCTAGCTTTCATTTCTGCTACAAACCTGTAATCTCTGCTTGCAACATCCGTTGCTTTTCTATCATTTTCGTTGGTATCTAAATAAATCGTATCCGCTAAATGAACCCATGTTTGAAGCATCGCATCAATAGTATCCAACCATACAATGGTTTGAATGCCAGAAATAGCAGTGCCATCAGCGGTACGTAATCTTTTACCATCCCACTTTTCTTTTAATTCGTTAGGCCTTACTAAAACCAGTACTTCACGGTATTTTGGATCGGGGCAATTCGGAAACAATACAACCATTGAATCTTCCTGCTCTATACCAGACAACCAGTATAAATCTGTGTTTTGTTTAAACGCATGAAGTGCATCACCATTAGAAGGCCATTCATCATTGCTTACAAAAATAGCAATGCTGTTAGGCTTCATTTCCTTCATGAACCGCTTACGGTTATCAATAAAAATTTGCTTATTAAGTGGTAAATATTTCATAGGTGAAATTATGAGCGCTTGTCAATAATGCACTAAAAATAAGAAAAGAATTAGAATTTCACCGAAGGACATCTCACGCCCCTTGCTAGTGCCGAAGAAACCACCCCTGTTTTAATAATCGACAGCTCATAAGCACCCCTGGTATTATTGGCTGCTTTAAGCGTTGAAACAGTTGCATCATAATTAAAAGTAAAGCGGGTGTCATTTAATTGAAAGCCAAAAACAGGAATAACCGCATCGCCATTTCGCATGTATAGGCCTAAAATCATTTGCCTAGAGCCGTCGCCACTTAAATCACGGTTGGCATTAACACCTAACACCAATTCAGAGGCGGTATTCATTTTACTTATATAAACGTTTGGATTTACGATCCAATCTTCCCCCATTTTTAAACTCGCATTTAAAAATGCAGTGTAGCGCATATCAATACTTGCGTTGGAAACAAGTGGGTCAAAAAAACTTTCTCGGGGTCTATTAATATGCTGTGCACTTAGACCTGCATTTATGTAAAATTTATCGGAGGCAAAATAAGCATAATTAATGCCTGCTTGTAAATCGGCGTAAGATGTTTGACTAAATGCAAACGGTTCGTTGGACGGAATAGTAACGTCAAAAAATTGACCGTTCCACTGGTTATCAAAAGATAATTTAGCAATGTCAATGCGCTTACTAATATATCCACCTGTAAAACCAATACTTAATAAACTACTGTAACCAAGCATTTGATGATACGCTACAGAAGCATATGCACTTGTGTTTAATAAATTTCCTGACCCAGCAGCGTCTCGATACAAGGCACCTCCCACTCCCATCCATCCGTTTTCAAACTTACCTGTAAATAGTTGTGCATCACCCCACACCGACATTGTTTTAAATGGAGTACCCACCGCACCCCACTGATTGCGGTAGTTAGCGCCAATTCGGTAATCATTATCCGGATTAAAACCTGTGTTAGCCGGGTTCACTAAAATAGGCGCATTAAAGTACTGACTAAAATGCAAGTCTTGCGCATTTGATTGCAGCATACCCGCAATCAAAACAAGAAATAATATGTAGTGCATTTTAGATTTCATGGGCTATCTAAGTAATGTGATATCTCCTTTTTTGGCTAATTTTTCTCCGGTATAAAATTCAACTACAGCGCTATAATGATATACATCTTGTGCTTGTAATTTTCCTTTAAAGTATCCATCCCAACCCGTATTCATATCTGTAGACGCAAAAACAAGTTCACCCCATCGATTAAATATTTGAAAACTTACTTTTGAAATTCCAAAGCCTCTAATAAATACGCGATCGTTAACGCCATCACCATTTGGTGAAAATGCCGACGGAACACTATAGCCTACTTCTACAGTAGCATCAATTTGAATACAAGTTGTATCGGAACAACCCGTTGCGTTTGTAGCAACCAAACATGCATTGTAACTGCCAGTTTTTTGATACTGATACGAAATGGTTGTATCTCTTTTAGAAGTTGTAAACGAATTACCATCGCCAAAATTCCATTTGTAGGTAATAGCTCCTAAAGATGTATTCGTAAATTGTACCGGTGTATTAGGCCTTGTAGGATTTGGCAAATACGTATACGATGCGGTTGGCTTATTAACAACAATAAGGTTTTTAATAATAGTGTCCCGTTTATTACAAGTATTAGCATCGACCGCAATTAATTGAACCGGATAGGTTCCTGGCCTTGCAAACGTATGCGAGGGATTTGTTTGTGTAGAAGTAGCGCCATCGCCAAAGTCCCAGAAAAATTGCTGCCCTGCTGTAGACGTATTTCTAAAACTAGCATTAAACGGTGCACACGCAGCAGGAGGTAATGTAAAATTAGCAACTACATTTGGCGCCAAACTAATTTGCTTGATCAAGCTATCAGGACTATTGCAATAATTGGTGTCATTTAATGTGAGCTTAACATTATAAGCTCCTCCTACTGCATAGGTATGTCTGATAATTCCAGTCCCTGCAGCGAGTTTTGTTCCGTCACCAAAATCCCAAGTAAAACTTTTATTGGAGAAAGGTTTGCTTGCTGGACCTGTGCTTGTGTTGTCAAATTCAAAAACCAATTGATCACAAGGTGGCACTTTAGCAAACCCAAATGATAACGCAGCGTCATCATTTCTAACATGCATGTTAATGTAGGTAGTGTCTGCAATATTACAAGTGCTTGAATCGATGGCCACCAACGAAACTTTAAACATCCCCACTTTTGTAAAATTGTGAGATATACTAGCTGTATTAGATGTTACAGGTGCTGTGCCATCACCAAAATCCCATACATAGGATTTACCCTGTGCAAGTGTATCCGTGAAATCTACGGTCATGGGAACACAACCAGATGTATCTCTCACAGTTCCTTTAATGGACGCTTTTAAACCAGCACCTACACCTGCCAAATTAAACGCCAGCTTAATAGCTAGTAAATTACATTTAGCAGAGCTAGGATCGGCAGATAAATTATTGGGCGACCAAACCCCCGCTGTGCCCCTTAAAGCAGATCCTGGGGCTGGATTAGAGCCTAGACAAGAACACACCGATTGATAGATAGTACCATTTTTATCGAAACGACTGGTTCCACCATCAACGTGATCGCCAAGTGGACCATTTGCCCCACTTATAGACCCAAAAAAAGTGGCGTATAAAATATTTTTAGCGCTTTTTTCGAGTACAAAAAAGTAAAGATCTTCTCCGTCTGTAGTGGTACTTAATTGACCTGCTCCAAATGTGGCAAGCCCTTTTGTTCCGGCAGAAGGGAACCCAGGCGCAAGTGTGCCGCCCCATCCTGACACATATACATTTTCACAACGGTCTACTAAAAACGCGGTCGGTGAAATATTTGGGAAACTACCAGTAGAAGTTCCAAAATTTGCGGAGTATAAAAACTGTGTTAGATCAGGTTGCAACTTGGAAATAAATTGTTTACCAGTAGCCTGATTGCCGCCACTATTAAATGGAGAATTGATAACTGGCCATGCTACTGTTGTAGTACCCATGATATAAGGGAAACCATATTTATCAAATTGAATACCGTAAATAATATCATCCCCTGATGTGCCAAAATAACTGGTTGCAATTTGTCTTGATCCGTCAGGACTTATAAAAGTTACATAGCCATCTACTTTACCCTGATTGGTACCAAACAAGACCCCTGCTTTGCTACCCGGAAAATCGGAACTCGCGGTCGCCCCTGCCACATAAATAAAGCCCGTTAAAGGATTAATAGCAAGTACAAATGCAGCATCATCATCACCTCCTCCTAAAAATGAACTAAAAATTACAGCATCTAAATTTGGTGTTAATTTTACCAACACCCCATCTTGAAAACGAGTTGTTGTTTTTTTACCTGGCGCTATTTGAAAAGCACCTGCCGAAGTTTTAAAATCTTCGGACTGTGTTACAGAAGCTAAAATAATATTGCCAGCACCGTCCACAATTACTTCACTGCGCGCATCATCTCCATAATTTCTCCTAGTAGACTCGGATACTTGTGGCTTGATATAATTGGGTCTAATATTTACGCCATCATCGGCAGTACCTCCCATGCGCACAGATCCAATAAGTGCTGTTCCTGCCCCATTTAATTTTGTAATAACAATATCAAATAATCCACCAAGTGGGCCATAAGTAGACAATCCTTTCACGGGATAACCATCTCCTGATGACGTTCTTCCTGCCATAATTAAATTTCCACTCGCATCTACTACTAAACTATGGGGTTGTTCATTTCCTTTACCACCAATATAAGTGGCATACATCCGATTTACACCAGTAGGGTCAAATTTCATAATCCCAATGTCCAAGGGACCAATATCACCCTCTGTAACGCCGCCACCAAAAGTGGTTTGAAAAGCCCCATTGCTAACAGGAAAAGTGCCAGAACTACCAAACACAATGCCACCCGCATAAAAATTGCCCTGTGCATCATAAGTGGCTGTAAAGCCCCAATTATCCGCAGCACTGCCCGTGTAGCCAAAAAATACAATGGATGGATCAATGACTAATGTTTGGGTTTTATCGTAATCTCCAGCAATTGAAAATTTTACAATATTTCCTTTTACAGAATAGTTGCAATCCACTTCTTTTTTACCTTCTTTTTTTAGCTGATAAGAGTATGGAGCTAATTCAGAAACAGTCGTTACCCTTGTTTTAATTTCGAGTGCACGGTTTTTTATTTTAATACCATCTGCGCCATCAATGTATAAAGCAATTTTTGAAACGTCGGCACCAGGATGCACAATGATATCATACTTTAATTGCGCATCATTTGTGTAATACCTAATATCAATACCAGGATATACTTCTTTGTAAACAACTGCTTTATAAATCTTACAATCACTTGCCCATTTGGAAGAATCATTGCCTATAAAATAATTACTATAAAATGGCTGAATTTTTTCGGGTACAATGCTTGGATTTGGATTGGCATTTAAAAAACGAACTTCATAGGCATGTGAATGTAATACGCCGTCAAAATTTTCAGGCACGGTTGAAACATGATTTTTTTCACGGGGGTGCGTGTTTAATGCCGCTAAATCTTGGGGGTTGTGAACGAGTACACGATACCCGTTGTTTTGAAGTGCAAATGCTCCGGCAACGGTTTGTGCTTGAAATTTAATAGCAGTTGGCCACTGCCCTTTATTTTCAGTAAATTCGAGGTACTGCTGCGCGCTCACCTCTACAACGGAGGCAGCAAGTAAAAACAATACAACACCAACTAATCTGCGCAGCAACATCTTAATTTTTTATAAGTTACGATATCTTTCCCCACCCCGACCTAGACTTTTGGGACTGAAGATAGTTTTTCAATTCTAAATTTTTTGCCAAATTGAGGGTATGGTCTTCATCTACTAGCTTTTCGGCAGCTATTTTAGCTACTTCAAGCACCTCTTTGTCATTAACAATATTAGCGAGCTTAAAGTTCAAAGCACCACTTTGTCTTGTACCCTCAATATCGCCAGGACCCCTTAATTCTAGGTCTTTTTCGGCAATTAAGAAGCCATCATTGGTAGCGCACATAATTTTAATTCGTTCCCGTGCATCGTTGCTCACTTTTTGACCTGTTAATAAAACGCAAAAACTTTTTTCGGAGCCCCTTCCTACCCGTCCACGTAACTGATGCAGCTGCGATAAGCCAAATTTTTCGGAACTTTCGATGACCATGACGGATGCATTGGGCACATTCACGCCTACCTCAATAACAGTAGTGGCTACCATGATTTGCGTATCGCCATTTACAAAGCGTGCCATGTTGGTTTCTTTTTGATCGGCGGGTTGTCTTCCATGCACCATACTAATTTTATAGTTAGGCTCCGGGAAAAAACTTTTTACTTGTTCATACCCTTGCATGAGATCTTCGTAAGATAACTTTTCGCTCTCTTCAATTAATGGATAAATAAAATAAGCTTGTCTCCCTTTTTCAATTTCTGTTTTTACAAAATCCATCACAGATGCACGCATCATTTCATTTCGGTGCACGGTTGTAATGGGTTGCCTACCCGGCGGTAATTCATCCATAACACTGTAATCAAGATCACCATACGCAGTCATGGCAAGGGTTCTAGGAATTGGCGTTGCTGTCATCACAAGCACGTGCGGAGGAATTAAAGCCTTCTCCCATAACTTGGCGCGCTGCGCTACACCAAAGCGGTGCTGTTCATCTACAACAACAAAACCTAAATTTTTAAACTGTACTTTTTCTTCAATAACTGCGTGTGTACCTACTACAAAATGCAGGGTGCCATCTTGCAAACCTTGCATGATTTTTTTTCTTGCAGCTGTTTTGGTACTACCCGTTAACAGCGCAATTTCTACACCCATATCTTTTAATAATTCACTGAGTCCATGATAATGCTGCTGCGCTAAAATTTCGGTGGGTGCCATTAAGCAACTCTGAAATCCATTGTCTGCGGCAAGCAGCATACTGAGTAGCGCTACGATGGTTTTACCACTTCCTACATCACCTTGTAAAAGGCGGTTCATTTGACGCCCACGAGCGGTATCGGTTCTAATTTCTTTGAGTACTCTTTTTTGTGCACCCGTTAATTGGAAGGGCAAATATTGGTTGTAAAAAGTATTGAAAAAATCGCCTACTTTTTCAAAAACAACACCCCTGCTAGACTGATGTCTGGCCAGGCGCACCAGGTTTAAGCGCACTTGTGCTACAAACAATTCTTCAAACTTTAAACGCC
>JBEGUD010000223.1:0-16758 GCA_041179065.1 Bacteroidota bacterium
CAAACGCTTCTTCTGCCTTAGCAAATTGTTTGTCCAATTGACTTAAAAACCCTTCCGTATTTTGAATAAAAAGAACCGTTTTCTCGGAGATATAATCCAAAAAACTCTCGCGGTTTTCCTGAAAGAATTTATTTTCTACATTAGGTATAATCGCAATTTTCTTTTGTTGTTCCAATGACAATTGGGTAGCTACATCAAAAGTTCTTATACTATCTACTTCGTTGCCAAAGAATTCAATTCGGTACGGATTATCGTTCGAAAACGAAAACACATCGACAATTCCACCACGAACGGAAAATTCACCAGGTTCGGTTATAAAATCGACTCTTTTAAATTCGTATTCAAACAATACTTCGTTGATAAAATCAATTGAAATTTGGTCTCCTACGGCCACTTTTAATGTGTTTTTGTCCAATTCCTTTCGAGTGACTACTTTTTCAAATAGTGCTTCGGGATAGCTGACAATTATGGCTGGTTTTTTGCGCGAATTGATACGGTTTAAGACTTCAGCGCGAAGCAAAACATTCGCGTTGTCTGTTTCTTCTATTTGATATGGCCGACGAAACGAAGCAGGATAAAACAGAACATCTTGATCGCCAATCATTTGTTCCAAATCGTTCAAATAATAGGCGGCTTCTTCTTTATCGTTTAAAATGAATAAAAACGGTAATTCCGATTTTTTAAAAACAGAACGAATTACAAAAGAAATCGAAGATCCCACCAAACCTGAAAGATGTACTTTTTGTGCGCCATTTTGCGTTAGCTGTGCCACAATTTGATTCGTTTTTGGCGAATTGTCGTAAATGGAATAGATTGTTTTACTCAACGCGTGGGAGATTTGGGTCTATAGTTGTACTTGGAATTGCTCTTGTTGTATCAAGCATTCTCAACATATCTGACTCGCCTTCTTCAACAGGAATTTTACTTTTTTCGGTAATTTTATCCATTTGTCTTTGCAAAGAAACCAACTCGGCATTGATTTCACTTATCAATACAATTACTTTTTTATAAGGGATGTTCTCCAAATGAATGAATAAATCCAACAAACGCACCTTGGTAATCAAAGTTTCTATTCGGCTTTTGATTTGAGGTTGTTGGAACTGGAACGGAATATTATTAGGGAGCATCCGTACTTTTGTAGAAAGCTCGGTTGCTTTTTTCTGGAAAGCACCAATGGTTTCTCTTGGCTTTTGCCCCAACTCATCTAAAAATTGACGAAATTCTGTCCAGCTTGCTACACTTTGTTCTGAAGTGGTATTAATTGGAGCTGCATAAAAACCCCAACTTTTGCTGATATTTTTATAGATTACTTCCTTTTTTTGTGCTGCTTTTTTATTCTCGGCATCACGTTGATGACTATCATCTTTGCAAGAAGATAATAGTATAAAAAAAGAGCAAAAAATGACAACTTGGTATTTCATATCCATTTTCATAGGAGCACAAAGTTACAAACTAAATTTACAATACCGAATACGTAATTATCTAAAAACAAAACGCGACTCATCCATAAAGGTGAGCCGCTTTTAAAGTTAGGGCAATAAATATTTTTTTTAACCTTTAATTACTCCCCTACTATTACAAATGTACTTCTTCGGTTGAGTTGATGGTCTGCTTCGCTACACTTCACTCCGTCTGCGCAATTGTTTACCAATTGCGTTTCTCCATGGCCTTTTGCTGTTAAACGACTCTTGGCGATACCTCGTTTTACTATGTAGTCGAGTGTCGATTTAGCTCTGCGTTGTGATAATCCTTGGTTGTAGGCTTTGCTCTGACGACTATCGGTATGCGATCCAATCTCGATTTTGATACTTGGGTTTTGGGTAAGTACTTCTACTATTTTCTCTAGCTCCACCTTAGCATCTTTTCTAATGTTCGATTTGTCTAAATCAAAGTAGATGTGACGTAATGATAATGCTTTAGCTAAGTCCAAGCCTTGTTCTAATTTGTATTGATCTTGATCTAATGGTATGGTTGTAGCCACTTCTCTCTCATACAAAGCTAAACTTAGTCTTGTATCATTGGTCGAATAGGTTTCCTTGCTGGCTTGAGTGGTGTAAGTAGCATTAGAAAGGACTTTCTCAAAAACAAAATCTCCCGTTTCATTGGTAGTAATGCTTGCTAGTTCTTTGCCTTTGTTATCATAAAGTGTAACACTCGCATTGGCTATTGGAAGATTGGTGTTTTTGTCCAATACTTTACCAATGATTCTAGCATTGTAATCAAATTCGAATAAGGGTTTGGTATTGGTAAACACATACAAGTCATCGTCTCCTTGTCCCTCTGGTCTGTTTGAGGTGAAGACACCATTGTTGGTTTGTCTGTCCCAATTCAAACCAAAATCATCAAAGGCGCTGTTCAGCGGTGCACTTAAATGTACCGGTACTGCTCCCTTTTGATTTAAATCTAAAGCGAAGATATCAAAACCTCCTTGTCCTGGGTGGCCGTCTGAGGCGAAGAGTAAGATGTTGTCTTTGGTTACAAAAGGGTAACTCTCTCTTCCTTCGGTATTGATCGTATTGCCTAGGTTCTCTGGCGCAGTATAACTTCCGTCTTCGTTGATGCTTACTTTAAACAAGTCAGATTGTCCAAAAGTACCTTTAGCATCTGAGGCGAAGTATAGGGTTTTACCATCTGGAGATAGTGCCGGGTGAGCTACTCTAGCGCTGTCTTGAGCGAAAATGTCTTGAACACCTTCGTTTTTCCATTTGCCATTTTGCTTTACTGACTTATAGATTTTATACAAACCATTAACTACTCGTTTTTGGTTGTTTTCTTTTAACTCGTTTTGAGTGTAGTACATGGTATTGCCATCTTTGGTAAACACCGGACTGGCTTCGTGGAAGATAGAAAAAGTGTTTTTAGAGTATAACTCTGCTTTGCTATAATTGCCTTCGGCTTGTTTTACTGTGTAATACAAATTGGTAAACGGTTGGCCTGTTCTAGCATAGATTTGGTTGCCCATTGTTCTGGTTCTTGCGCTTGCAAAGATAATTGTGTCGCCTTTTATAGTACTGCTGTAATCGGAGTACTTGCTGTTGGTGTTGATGTTTTCAACGGTGAAGACATCACTTCCTTTTTTAATGCTTTGTTGGGCTTTGGCTTGCATCTGGCTTTTGGTACGCAATTGAGTTGGGTTTTCTTTTGCGTATTGTGCCATGATTTGAGTGGCTTGGTCGTTTTTACCTGCTGATTTTAAGGATTGTCCATAGCGGTACAAAAACTCTTTTGGAAACGCTCCTTTTAGTTCATAGCGTTTGGTGTACCACTGCTCTGCTTGTACATAATTAGCATTGAAGTAATTGGCATCTCCTAGCTTTTCATAAATCTGTTCTGATCCCATGCCTTTGTTGGCTAAACGCTCATAGATTTGAATCGCTGATACATAGGATTCACTAACGAATTTCCTATCCGCTTTCTTTATTGTTCGCTCTTGGGCTAATAATCCCATTGGGAGTAATAGTAGTAGTGCTATTTGTTTTTTCATGGGTGTCGTGTTTAGAAGAATCGTGGCGTTTCTACTTGTTGGTTGATTTTAAACAAATCAAATTGCAAGAAGATCTCGTGAGAACCTGAGTTGAAGTTTGATAATCGGGTCGTTTCTCTATCGTATCCATAACCTATGGCTAGTCGATCACTTACCTTAAATCCTACTAAGGCGGATACGGCCGCGTTCAATCTATAGGCCAATCCTACTGTGAATTTTTCATTGATTAAAAAATTTCCCGTAAGGTCAACTTGTAATGGTGCGCCTGCTACCATTTTTGCAACAAAAGCCGGTTTGAATTTGACATTATAACTCAAATCAAAGACCTTTCCTCCCATTAAATAAAAATGTTGTCTTCTATTGGCATCCGAATACGCAAACTCATCATAACGCTTGGTTTGCAACAACATCGGAATCGATAAGCCTAAATAAGAGTTGGCATTGTAATAAAATAATCCTGCTCCAATATTAGGTGAAAACTGATTGTTAACGTTATTTCTAAAAGAAACATCACTCGGATTGTAATGGTTCAATTTAGTATAATCAATATTCAATAACTCTCCGCCTGCTTTAATTCCAAATGCCAAGCGGCTCTCATTCTCAAAATTGATCGTATAGGATACATCAACAGAAAAATTTGTAGTCGTACTAGGGCCTATCTCATCGTGTACAATATTACCGCCTAATCCTAAATTACTTGTCTCCAAAGGTTGATGATACGACAAGTTTAAGGTTGTTGGAGCTCCCTCTAATCCTATCCACTGTGTACGGTACAAACTAAACAATGAACCATATCCCAATGATCCAGCATAAGCAGGGTTAATCACTGAAGGATTGTACATATATTGCGTATACTGCGGCTCTTGTTGGGCAAATCCACGCAACCCAAGCAAAAGCATTATAATATAAACTGTTTTTTTCATATTCTGTTATTCTTATCCCTCTCGGGAATGAATTATTGTTTTATATATAAATACCCTGATAAATTTTTTTCAATTCCTTTCATATTCTTATAGGTCAATGTATAAAAATAGGTTCCTTCCGGTAATTCTACATCTCTGTTTACAGTTGATCGACCATCTGAAAATCCTTTAAATAAATTATCATTTTGACCATAACTATTCACATGGTACACTTCCATACCCCAACGATTAAATATACTTAAGGTGTTTTCTGGATAGAAATCAATATTTCTAATTCTAAAAACATCATTTACTCCGTCTCCATTTGGAGAAATAGAATTATACACTTCAATATCATCTTCAATTACTACACGAACCGCTAACTCTTGAACCGGACTTATACAGCCGAATTGTGAAACAGCTGAAACAGCAATAATAGCATCATGATTCCCAACCACAACATTAATGTTTTTTGTTGAGGAAGCCCCCGTCCAATCGGTTGGCAAAATCCAATTATAAGTTTGCGTACTTAAACTATTTACAATAGTATACGATTGTGTTGTGCCTACAGCTATAAAATTATTCCCTTCTATGGCTGTCGGTTTTTCTGGTAAAGCATGTACTTCTATCTTAATTTCAGTTCTATCGCTTTCTGCACCATTTATGGTTTGGCTCACGTAATACGTTATAATTCCAGTTTCATTTGTGTTAGGTAGAGGCGCGATATTAGAGGCCGAACCACCTGTTGGACTAGTATACCAATTAATAACTGCTCCAATATCTCCATTTAGATTAACACTAGTTGCCACTTGATTAAGACAAAAATGAAAAGTTTTTGGTTGTAAACTTGGAATCTTTATAGGTATTGTAGTAACAACTGCCGAATTATTTGTAGTTACAGGATCTAACTCTGCACCAGCAATCACAGCCACAGTTCTATAATCTCCATTGGTTTTTACAATTGCTCTTACTACTAAATTAGCAGTAGCACTATTTGCAAAATTACCAATTGTCCAAACCCCAGTTATGCTATTGTAGCTTCCCAAGCTGGATGTCGCACTTATAAAAGTATAACCCGTTGGTAATAGATAAGTAACATTCACACCAGTTGCAGTGTTAGGACCAATATTCTCCACTGTAATGTTAAAACTAAGCTCATTGCCTTCAACTGGCGACATGCTGCTTACTTGTTGAGTAATACTTAAATCGGCACAAGTAACCGTAGTTTTTGTAAAATATGCAGTGGCATCAACAGTATCAGACAACGTAAAATCGGCTTGATTACTACTTGTTGGTGTACCGCCGTTTGTACCCGTACAGCTTTGCGACCATACTCCAGAAGTTAATTGCTGACTAGCATACGACAAAGCATTATTAAATAAACTTTGGTTAGTGCCTGGGCCATTTACATTATTTGCAGCATTATGTTGCAATACAATCTCGGCTGTACCAGCGGTGCTTGCCGTTATTTGCCAAGTCCTGTCCATTCCTTTGTTAGCAAAAGTAGTTTCATCAGCTGCACTGGTGGTATAATCTTTTACTTGAACATTAATGTTACGTGCTGATATTGCAGTATTTTTTACAGTTGCAGGGGTATAATCTGTACCAGCAATACTTACTGGGAACAAGAAATTAGCGTTATTGGCTAGGCCTTCTTTGCTCAACACACCTATCCCATTAGTAACTATGTGTTTATCTACATCGAAATTTACCAAATTGGTATTGCTGCCCAATACTAAATTAAAATTGTTTAAAAAGATATGACCATTAGTAAATTTAATCGAATTACTTACACGTACATTACCTGAAAGAGCCAACCCATCCGTATTGTCTATTTCTACATTGATAAAGGCAGGGTCTAAAGCTGTGCTGTAGCCGCCATTTAAGGTTTGTTGAAGTGGATAATTAGTGTATAAAGGATTAGATCCTTTAAAAATAATATTCCCTGTGCCAGTTTGATTGTTACCCGGTAAGGCGATAAACTTAGCAGCAGCATCGACTGTCATGTTTTTACCGTAAAAAGTTGCCGTAGCCCCATCTTCAATGAATACTAGAGCATTAGGCCCAAAAGTGACATCGCCATACCAAACTACTGGAACACCTGCATTGATGTTAAAAGTTCCATTGATGTAGGAAGGCGTTTGTGCTTGTACTCCGAACCATAGAAAGGATCCCAATAAAAGCAATGTAATTTTTTTCATATTAGTGTGGTAAAGTGGCTAAATATAGTACTCAGTTTTGAATTTTAATAATAGGGAGGGCAACTAGTAATATATATTGATTACACCATGGCCATTGTTGTTTTGGTTACCAATATTTATAGAACCCACCGTTACATAGGATGAATTTATAAATGAAGAGCCCCCGCCGCCGCCAGCTTGTGCATTACCACCACCAGCACCGCCACCACCGCCAAAATAACCTGCACCACCGCCGCCGCCGCCATTCCAACCAGTTAAACCACTGCCTGGATTGATAATACCTCCCTTACCTCCACTAAGTGCAGTACCAGCGGTTGGTGAAGTTGAATTTCCGTCGTAAGGAGTTCCTGCTGCCCCACCGGCAGACTGCGTACCACCCTTTCCACCAATTGGTACCCCCCCATAAGTGCCAGACATACTACCACCGGTGAGGCCACCGCCTGCAGCCGGACTGTAAGCTGGGTTACCCGACGCACCACCACCACCTGCGGCAATAACTAAAGCATTAGCCTGTGTTAGGGGCAAAGCCGTAGAAATGGCACTTAAGCCACCACCTGCCATAGCTCTTTGTGCTGGATACGAAATATGATATCCCCCATTACCACCAAAACCATACACAGGCACATCACTTGTAGGCCGTCCTCCAACGGTTAAATACAAAATTTGACCTGGCGTAACTGCAATTTTACACCTTACTCTGCCGCCGGCACCACCAAGAACACTACCTCGGGTACCTCCCTGTGCGCCTAGCGCATCAACAAATATTTCGGTAACACCGGCCGGAACTGTCCATTGTTGGTCTGCCCCTGTGTAAATAAAATTAACTACAGTTAAGTTATTTGTTGGTAAAATGTAAGGGGTACCTACCACTTGGCCATAACTTACAAGCCGACCTGTTGCAATAAACGCAACGATTAAAAATAATTTTAATTTTGTGATCATTAGATTTAAAATTAAAGACCAGTTGTCATGTAAAAATAAACCTTAGTGCCCATTACCATAAAGGTATAAATGGTCTCTTTCCCATCAGCTGTTAAGCCATTATTTGGGCTTTTGATATTTGATGCAGTAAATCCAGTTATTGTAAAACTTGCTTGCCCAGCAGTAGTACCTTGAACGGCCAAAGTATAGGTACCGCCATCTTTTAGGTTAGATAAGGTGAATGTATTACCTGGATTTGCTGTGGTATAAGCCAAATTACTTTTAGAAAAATCTATGGTGGTTCCAGCAACAGCATTAAAAGCCACTGTATTGGTTGCCGCACCATTTACTTCTAAGCGTGAAGTAGGATTGTTTGTACCAATACCTACACGTTGACTCTCATCAATAAACATAGCCCTTGTTTGCGAGGCAGGTGCGCCCGTAGTAAAAAACAAACGACCTGCGCCACCACCTGCAATATCAACACCAATTCTAGCTCTATCGTTGGCATCAGTTGAAGTAGTTCCATGGCCAAATCCCATCCACCAATTGTCACCAGCAGATACAGAAGGAGCAATTAATTTAAGTACTCCGTTTCCAGTTACACCTTGAACTACTAAAGGAGCGCTTGGTGCAGTGGTATTAACACCTACATTCCCATTGGCGTTCCAAGTCATTACAGGTGTGCTTGAAAGTGTAAGGTTAGTATTGTTCAAAACCAAATCTAATTTTGTATCTGCAGCTGTATTTGCTGAAAATGAACCTAGGTTAAATTGAGCAATATTATCCCATTTAACACTAGGGATTCCAAGTCTAGATAATCTTAATACTTGAGCATCAGTGTTGACAGTAGCAGTACCAGGGAGTGGATTCTGTATATGCAAACTAGTTGAAGGAGTAGTAGTTCCAATCCCTACATTTCCATTGGCTTGCCATGTCATTACATTTGAAGTGGCTACTCCATCCCCATCGTTCATAGCTAAATCTAATCTACTAGTTGCATTAGTACTCGGTGAAGTTGTCACCGCATAACTTCCTAAATTAAACTGTGCTATATTTTCCCATTTCACACCATCATTTCGAGATCTCATCATTCTAAATACTTGCGCATTTGCATTTACAGTATTTGTAGCCGCTAAAGAATTGTTAACATGCAAAGTTGTTAATGGATTGTTAGTTCCAATACCAATGGCACCACTACGCCAAATGGCGGTAGTTTTATTGTTGCCAGCATCGGTTGTTGTATTGGCTAAATTCCATGCTGTACTAGCAGGCGCTGTATAAGTTACATAAGTTGTTCCATTATAGGTCCATAAACTATTATTTATAGTAGATTGAAATACAACAGATTGATCGGTTGGCGTATTGGGATTAAAAGTTGTGCCTGCAGTATTGGGATTAGCATTTACCGCAAATTCTACTATGTTTTGAGTTCCTGGTACATTAGTTAAAATAACATCTCCAGTACTATTCAATCCTAAAACTTTACTCGCTGATGTAGTTGCAGTACTTGTTGAATTCAAATTAGTAAATCGTAAGCCTGAATTACCAGCTGTGCCTTGGGTAATTTCTAATTTATTAGCGGGTGAAGTCGCTCCAATACCCACATTACCATTGCTAGAAATTTTTAGTCGTTGAGAAGGCGAGGTTTCACCTGGTCCTACTGTGTGAAACTCAAATGAAACAGGAACAGAAGTAGTTGTAACAGGCCCCTCAACTCTTGTCATTATTCTTGCGCTATTTCCATACCCAGTACCCGAAAATCCTCTATAATCAAAAATACCTATCAAATCGCCATTTTGCACTGCTTGAGGGCTAGCCAAACTACCACGAGATTTTGCAAACACGTTATAAGCAGCAGAGCCAGATACATTACCTCCATAAATTTGATTTTCGAAAACACTATAAATACCGCCATCGCTAACACTTGTAATAGAGGCATTACCATTTTTACGTACCATAATGCCTCTCTCGGGCAATGCTGAACTAGACACATTAGTCATGTCACCAATTTGCAAAACATTACCATCCGTTACTGCAAAATTTGTGGCTCCTGTACGGGCCGTAAAGCCATTCGACAAATTGGTTAAATATACATTAGTATTTGCAGCATCGTTGGTCCATTTACTGGCTTGATCGCCTGCCGAAAATCTTGCCCATTGGGTGCCATTCCAAAAATAATAACCTGGGGTAACATTGTTTGGTGCTGTTCCTGCCGTTGCCGTATTGTAAACCGTTAAACCAGTTGCTGGTGCTGCTATAGGCGATGTTGCATTGGTAGTTGAAACTAAGGCCACACGTGGAAACAATACACCTTTGTTATCGCTGTCTATATCTAACACTGCACTTGGTGCAATAGTAGTAGGATTTTTACCAATTTTTTGTGCGGTAACTTGTGCATTTGCTGTATAGCTTAATACTAAGATTAAAGCTATTCCGCTGATGATATGTTGAACTTTATTTTTCATTTTTTAATTGTTGAGAGGGATATTTATTACGGTTGATGTTTAAGGTTAGTCTATTTTATACCAATCTGTACCATCGCTTTGTATGCGAATAGTAGTATTGATGTTTAAAGTAGTGAAACTTGTACTTTCAGAAATTTTAATGGCCGAGCTAAACGTTAAAGCATTAACCGATTCGTCTGTTTTACGAATAATTAATACACGCCCTGTACTTGTGGTTACATCTGGCAAGGTTAGCGTAAAAGCACCACCTGAAGCATTGGCCAAAATAGTATAGTCAGTATCTACTACGGTATAATCAGCTATTTTTTTCACAATTGCATTTACATTTCTTGTAGTTGCGGCAACTGATTTTAACACGCCGCTTCCATCAACTACGACCATTTTATCTGTATTAGCTCCATCTCGTAAACCTGCAATAGCTAAGGTATTTGAAGTATCGGTAGTAATGGTAGTGGCGGCGGTTAAGCTTCCGCCCAATTTTACATTACCATTGGTTGCTGTTAATCCGTTGTCGGCACTTGTTAATACATTTACTGCGGGTGTAGTTGCGACCCCATTTACTGTAGACACCAATTGGCCGTTGGTAGAGGTTAGTGTGTTGGTTGTATTGGTAACCGCAGCTGCAATTGTAGCATCAACGTAAGCCTTGTTTGCGGCGCTTGTAGCAGTAGTTGGCGCATCTGCAATAATTAAATCTTTACCAGTAGGTACAGTCAAATTTCCTTCCATAATGTCGCCAGCAACGTTAACATAACGAGCATCAGTAGCAGATAAATCAGTTGCTACTTCCAACCAATTTGTTCCGTCATAAATAAAAGTACGGCCATTGTTAGGATTGCTACCATCTGCGATTATATAAATATCTGATTGTTGTTTGACTGGAGTAGCAGCAATAATGGAAGCCGCAAGATTGGGATTAACTGTAGCTCCCGTAAAAACCCGACCCAACATGGTAGCCACATTTCCATTGGCATCTGGCACAACCCCATTTACTTTTCGTACCGCACCATCTACATCAATTACTGGAATTTTATCCACCGTAGTGAAACTTGCACCTGTTGTGGCCTGTTTTACGTAACCTGCAGTAGAGGTCATGTTGGCACCAGAGCCACCATTTGCCACCGAAATTGCTTCGGCAATATTGTTATTTTTAACTGAAGAAGCAGCTAATTTATCATTTGTAACCGCAGCATTATTTATTTTTGCGGTAGTAATGGCATTGTTGCTAATTACTGGCGCAGCTGCCGTTGAGCCTGTACCACCCAAATCGCCCGCCAATTGAACTTTTCCTGTTGCAGTAGTTGTAGCGTCTGGCGTAGCAGAACTGGTAATTGCATTAGTTACAAAAGTTTCGCTTGCTAAACCTACAATACTTGGTATTACTGGCTTATTTAAAATTTGGGCATCACCACTGGTTGCATTCCAATCTGCGTTTACGTTCTTTTCAGCCCCCGCTTCTATACCGTCTAATTTGGTTTTGTCGGCATTAGTATAATCATTAGTAGAAAGTCCTTTGCCTGCTTCCTTGTCCACCTTAATTGCAAAGGCAGAAGACAAGTCTACTGATTTGGGTATGCCGTTAACCGTTGAAGTTAGTGTTACTCCAGAAAGAGTAAGCGCATTGGTATTAACTAAATCAATAAATTTTAAACTTCTACCAGTGGCATCTATGGTGAGGTATTGGTTAGGTAAGCCATTTACCATTTTACCCTGAATAGTATTTGTGCCATCAAAATAAAAATAGGGTGGGCTGATTAGATGTTGTGCTTTTGCAGTACTAAATGAAATTAACATAACAACCATTAAGAATTTTATATAATGGGATTTTTTATGGATTTGCATAATTTTGAATATTAAAAGGTATGATTTTCTTAATTGTATGTCTTTCTCGTAATTGTACTCAATTGATTAGAAATTTGATAAGTATTAGAAGCCGAACCATTGTTATAACCTGCTTCAAGGTAAATACTAACTAAGTCGCCAGTTGTCAGCGATAAATTTGCAGTTCCTGAAAGACTGGATGTAGTTCCAGGTACAGTTGATAAAGGATCAGCACTCGAAAGATAAATTTTTTGAGACGAAGCACCAGAAGTTTCTATGACTAACCTTATTTTAACATCCGAATTTAAAGGGGTAAAGTCGGATGAGGCATATATCTCATAGTAACCATTTCCCGGAACGGTATAGGTGCGATTTGTGGCGTCCCAACCAGATCCCTTATTTATACCTATACTACCAAGATTTAAATTCTGTTTCACTAAGTCGTTCTCCATAGTTGATGTAGACGAACTTTTTCCTGCAAGAACTATACTTGGGATACCCAATAGTGAAACAAAATTTTCGGTAGTAATTTGGCTTACATTTCCCGAGGAATCTGTCAATAAAATATTTTTACCTGTAAAATCAGTAGAAAGGGCTATCCCTCTAATCCTTAGACTTCCATTAACGTCAAGATCTGCTGTAGCAGCTTGATTAGGAAAAATAGTTCCAATACCCATTTTTCCATCAGCAAAAATTGTCATTTTTGGCCTATTATCTGTCCCGAAAGTAAGTTTTGTATCTGTCCCTGAAGTTAATAAAAAAGCCGAGTTTTCTGTAACTGCTGAACCTGCAAAAGAACCTCCTGAATTTGTCATCCCAAAATTGATCACCCTAGTTTGATCATTCCTAATTTGCATACGGGTTGAACCATTTGGGTCTGTAAGATCAAAAGGAGTCAACCGCAGCGCTTGACCAAGATCGGTAGCAATGGTAAGCTCTGTAACAGGTAGAGGATCAGTACCTATACCCACTTTACCATCATCTGATATAGCGAATTTTGCAAGACCATTGCTAGCCCTATTAGTACCAATTGATGTTTTTCCAAGTTCTACACGACCAGCCGTAGGATTATTTACCCATGCATCGTCGGTAGTGTCAGAGCCCGAAATACCCTTTGCAAACACCCATTTTGTTCCATCGTTGTAATAAACACCTGGCACAACATCATTTGGAGCAGTACCAGCCGTAGCAGTGTTGTATATTATCATACCTGCAACATGGCTGGCAAGCGGACTGGCACTATTTGTAGCTGTTAATGCAATACGAGGCATTAAAAACCCTTTGTTTGTGCTTTCAATTTCTAAAATTGACGATGAGTTAATTGATGTAGGGTTTGCTCCTATTTTAACTTGGGCATTGGACAAGCCGAAAAAAAATGTTGCAACAATTAGAAGGAGAGTGTTTTTACTAAATAATTTTTTCATGAACTTATAATTATAATTTTATGTATTTATTGTTGAACTGAAATTTTTTGAAAAATTAATAAATCTGATTTTACAAAATTTTTGACTGATTATTTTATCACAATTAACTCTGACTTATTAGTTTCTTTGAAATAGTCATATTTAAATGTTAAGTCGATTCAATTGTTTCATTTTTGATTTTAAAAAATGTATTATTTAAAGAAGTTATTTTAGCAAAATAAATCCCCTCTGAAACCCCCGAAAGATCAATCGAAAAATTGTTTTGAACTAGTTCCACTTCTTTATTATTAACTAATCTGCCCCTACTATCAAATAGAGAGAAGTTAACAGTAGTGCCTACGAATGAAGAAAATTGAAAGTTAGCTAGATCAATAATTGGATTTGGGTATTCAATCATTGAAACTACTTCTTGAATAGGGAAAATATTCTTAACTATTCCAAAACTTTGGATGTATCCTTGTCCAATAATTAACTTAGAATTTTTATAATTCCCAATAGAAGCATTTACTTGACCTACAGATTGTGAAACAATCATACCATTAGTAATTTTGGCATTGATTCCTTGTGAAGCAATAACATGATGATGAAGCTTTTGAGACCAACAGTGAAAGGCTAGAAAAAAGCAAATAAGAAACTTAAAAATTTTCATAATTATAATTCGTGGCAAAAGTAAATGTTTTTATTACCCCTATAACTTTATTATGAATTTTTCATAAAACTAGTGTTTTTGGAATATTTTTTTATGTTGTTTTTATTTATTTAGCCAAAATTTTAGTGAATATAAAAACAAGATGCTGTTAATGGCTAATTTTAATCATATTTGATTCAGAAAGATTTGGGATCAAATTAAAGGGGCAACTTTATTGAATCATAAATATATTTTAGTAATTGATTTAATCAAATTTAATGGAGGTTATCACTTTTTTATTATTTTATCTACATTGAGTATAAGATGTTATTTTCATCATTAATACCATTTTATAAAAAAGACTAATTTCGTCTTAACAAACTGATAGTAAAACTATTTTCCTTCTCAAAAAAAACTTTTCATTGCCATATCGGTAAATATCTTTAAATTATACGTTAATTATTTTCGTTTTTCTATGTGGCAAAAGTAAATAGCTCCATTTTAAAAAAAGTTGTGAAATCACAACTTTTAAAAAAAAATCATATTTTTTTATATATTTGTTCTAGATTAAAAACCTTTAATTAGAGCTATACATCTAAAAACATTCGTTCACTGAATTCAATCATTGAAACATATTATACCAATTAAAAAAGATTCCCTAACCCCCCAAAAAAATCTTATTCCATGAATTTTCGAGAAGAAAAAGAAAATGAATTTATAAGTTCTATTACTAGTTATCACAATGGTATTCCAACCGAAGAATACATCCAGTCACTTGAGGATTGTGAAATAGTATCGTTCAAGAAAAGCATCTATAAAATAGTTTTAAAAACACAATTATAAATTAGCACTATTTGCAATCAATTGTATAGTAAACTATTAGGGTACCGTGACCAATGTCAATATTTTAGTGTACTATCTAGTGTTAAAAAAAATGGATTTTAAAAAGTAAAAAACCTGATGTGATGGAGCAATTAAGTCAAAAACACATCACTATTTTAGAAATAAAAACAACCTATTTAAGTAAAATAATTACAAATAATAAAGAATAAACTACTCTATTAAACACAACTTAAAATGAATATTATTAATCGAGTTATTGGACGAGAAAAGTTTTTTAAAAAGAAAGACATTCCTCTTCTGGAAAAATTAGCCACCTTACCGTTTACAAAAAAAATTAAAAAAGGAGAACATATTTTACATGCCGGCGATGTTAATAGACATTTTTTTTATGTCCAATCTGGTTTATTTAGAGTATACTTACTCAATGATGATAAAGAAGTAAACACTTGGTTTGTTAAAGAAGGTGAATTTATTACATCTGTAAAAAGTTTCCATAAAGAAGAACCCACTTTTGAATATATCCAGGCATTAGAAGATAGTGTTGTTTTGAATATCCGAAAAGATGTCGCCTTCATGGTTTTAAATAGCAATCATAAATTTGCAATGTTTGCTATTGATGAATTGTTTAATGCTCTTTGTGAATATTCTGACCAATGCGACATGCTTAGGTATATGACTTCAGAAAAACGATATCTTTTTCTAAAAGAAAGAAAGCCTGAAATTTTAGAGCGCCTTAGTCAAAAACACTTGGCTTCTTATATAGGAGTAGACAGTACGTATTTAAGTAAAATTGTAAATCAATTTAAGACCCCTTAAAAAATAGTAATTTAAAAAAGCAATATAAATAAACCAAAAAGCCCCCAAAATGAATCTTATTGAAAAAGTATTAGAATCCGAAATTGCCTATCAAAAAAAAGAACAACATATAGTTGAGAAACTCGTTTCTTTACTGTTTACCAAAAAATACAAGAAAAAAGAGTATCTCTTAAGAGAAGGTGAGATTTGTAAAGAAATTTTTTATGTGCAAAAAGGACTTCTCAGAGTTTACATTATTAACGACGGAAAAGAAGTCAATACTTGGTTTGTAAAAGAAGGTGATTTTATTACATCAGTTAGCAGCTATCACAGGCAAAAATCCAGTGAGCATTTTATTGATGCATTAGAAGATTGTGAAATCATTTCGATTAAAAAATCAACCTTAGATTTTATAATGAAAAACAACCACAAGGCAGCTTTATTTGCAACAAACGAGCTTTTTAATAAATTATGCGAGTACCAAGAACAAGCCAGTGCTTTGAGATTTATGAATGCAGAAAATCGATATAACTATTTGTGTGAAAAACAACCTGAAATTTTTAATAGAATAAGTCAAAAACATTTAGCTTCTTTTTTAGGAGTTGACACTACCTACTTAAGTAAAATTGTAAGGAAGAAAACAAAATGAATGTATTAATTTAACTGAATGTCTTGAGGCAAATGACCTAGCGTATAAAATTGTTTGTTCAAATACTCACTAATAATAGATTCATCTGCTGCAGCTACCTTAAGATTCATCGAGGTACTTTCTCCAAAACATTTTACAACAAATACATTAGTATCTAAGTCATAGTTTAATATTAAAAACCCTGCAGAAATTCCTTTTTTCAAGATATTTTGGTGCAACAATTTTGCACTAAAAATCACTGGGATTTTGTCTTCGGTTATAATGTATTTTAAAATATTCATTGGATTGTACTACTGTTTTTATTCAAAAAAAACAAATTCTAAAAATCAAAACCATACTGGCAAGAGGTTAGCCAGTATGATAGTTGATTTCCCATAGAAATTCAACAGCTATCAAAAATAAATCGATGAGCTACATAGATTTCAAGGAAAATGGTTAGAAAAACATTACATGATTTTATTAAAAATACATACTGCTATAAATGTCCCCACATCTCTTCTAACCATTATTTTTTTAAACTCTCAATCTTTTTTAAGTCCAACACAAAACTGCATTAATCGCCGATTGATTGTTTTGATTTTCTGATTCCAAAGTAATAGCATCTATTTTTAAAAAAAGTTGT
>JBEGUD010000224.1:0-3772 GCA_041179065.1 Bacteroidota bacterium
ATGGGATCAAAAACCACCGACTTTTTTATGAGTGTTGTATCTCTAATGTCAAAAGGATTTTTACTTGGCGTAACAATAGATGCAGCCCTTCGGTCCTTAATTGGATAACGAAGCCCTGTTCCCCTTTGCGCATAAGAATACTGCACTGAACAGATCAGCAGGGTGAACAAATAAATAAAGCCAAATAAATATTGACGAAACCGACTCAAAAAAGTAAAATTGGTAAAGTAGAATTTTGATCGATAGTCTATAAATTTTTTAAAGCGGTTTTAATAACATCTTCGAGTGGTGCATCGGCACCTAATGCTACCATCGTTTTTTTAACGGCCTGTTCTGCTAAAGGTTTTCCTATACCCAGGGCCACCAAAGCCTGAACGGCATCGCTATCTGGCGAAGATACAAAACCACCTCCAAAAGGAGCGTCTTGATGCTGTTTTCCTAGTTTATCCCTTAATTCGAGCACCAAACGATCGGCAGATTTCTTACCAATACCCTTAATTGCCTCCAATTGCTTGGTGTTACCCTGTACAATAGCTCTGGTTATTTCATCCGGACGAAGGCCAGAAAGCATCATACGGGCTGTGGAAGCACCTACGCCCGAAACACTAATTAACTGTAAAAAAAGCTCTTTTTCGGCGCCGTCTGCAAACCCAAATAATGTTTGCGCATTTTCTGTAATATGTAAATAGGTATACAATTGACCCTCGGCCGCATTTCCAATAGCCGTATAGGTATTGAGGCTAATTTGGAGGTCGTAACCTACCCCATTAACGTCTACAACCACTCTAGCGGGCGTCTTAATTGCGTATTTTCCTCTTACAAATGCGATCATAATTGAGTTGTAAAAATAGGCGTAAAAAACGAGACATTTGAGCCTATCTTTACGCGAAAAATTAGAAGATTTTAAGAAAATCAAGTATGCAGCAAAAAAGAGCAACAATTACAGCCGTTGGAGGCTATGTTCCAGAAGACAAATTAACCAATTTTGACCTCGAAAAAATGGTAGAAACCAATGACGAATGGATCAGATCCAGAACTGGCATTGAGGAGCGAAGAATTTTAAAAGGAGAAGGCAAAGGAAGTTCAGATATGGCTGTGCCTGCCGTTCAAGAGATATTAAGAAAAAAGAACCTAGATCCTACCGATATTGATTGCCTTATTTGTGCCACTGTTACGCCTGATATGGTATTTCCGGCCACGGCTAATATTATTTGCGACAAAATTGGCGCCACAAATGCATGGGGCTATGATATGAGCGCAGCATGTAGTGGATTTTTATTTGCCCTCACCACAGGTGCCATGTACATAGAAAGTGGGCGATTCAAAAAAGTAATTGTTGTAGGGGTAGATAAAATGAGTGCTATTGTTGATTACACCGACAGAGCAACCTGTATCATTTTTGGAGATGGCGCTGGGGCTGTTTTACTAGAAGCTACAGAAGACGAAAGCATTGGCATAAAAGATAGTATCTTAAAAAGTGATGGAAGCGGCAGACATTATTTACACATGAAAGCGGGTGGATCAATTAAACCAGCATCTGTGGAAACCGTTTTAAATAAAGAACATTTTGCTTACCAAGAAGGTCAAGCTGTTTTTAAATTTGCTGTAAAAGGGATGGCCGATGTGAGTGCCGAATTATTAGAACGCAATCAACTAACCGGCGATGATATTGCATGGCTAGTCCCTCACCAAGCCAACCTCCGCATCATTGATGCAACAGCGAACAGGATGGGTCTCGACAAAGAAAAAGTAATGATCAATATCCAAAAATATGGCAACACAACAGCTGCAACATTACCGCTATGTTTGTGGGACTGGGAATCACAACTAAAAAAAGGCGATAACATTGTACTAGCTGCTTTTGGAGGTGGATTTACTTGGGGTGCAACACTTTTAACTTGGGGTTACGATTCAAAATAAATTTGTATGAAAAACAAAGTTCCTTTAACGGGTATTAGTTCGGTAGCCATGCACGCTGCAGGTCATCATAATGCAGAAGATGCACACCTAACACCCATATTTGCTACTTCAACATTTACATTTGATAGTACCGATGAAGGCATGAACCGCTTTGCCGGAAAGGATAAAACAAGGGTATACAGCCGTTGGGGTAATCCTACTTTTACGGCCGCCGAAAAAACAATTGAAGCACTAGAAGCTTTTGGAATAAAAGATAAAAACGGAGCACCGCTTGAACTGCGTGCGCTACTTCATGCGAGTGGACAAGCTGCCATGACCACGCTTTTTATGAGCGAATTAAAAACAGGTGACGCCGTTCTTTCGCATTACTCTTTGTATGGTGGTACTTACGAACTGTTACACAAAGTGGTAGCAGCCATGGGTGTTACCATTATTATTGTAGACATGCGAGACACGACCGCTGTAGAAAATGCACTCGCATCAAATAGCAGCATTAAACTCGTTCACATAGAAACCCCTGCCAACCCTACCATTCAGTGCGTAGATATTGAAGCAGTGACCACCATTGCAAAAAAACACAAGCGCCTCGTAAGTGTAGACAATACTTTTGCAAGCCCTTATTTACAACAGCCATTTAAATACGGCGTAGATTATGTGTTTCATTCAACTACTAAATTTTTAAACGGTCACGGTTCTGCTATTGGCGGGGTACTACTTGGTAGTGACTTAGAAAAAATGAATACGACTGTTTGGAAATGGCACGTATTACTTGGCGGAAACGCAAATCCGTTTGATGCATTTTTATTAGGGCAAGGCATGAAAACTTTGGAACTGCGTATGGATAGACATTGCAGTAACGCACAAACCATTGCAGCATTTTTAGAAAAACATCCAGCCATTTTAAAAGTAAATTATAATGGACTTGAGTCGCATCCCGATTATGCAGTGGCAAAAAAGCAAATGAAACATCCTGGAGCTGTGATGAGTTTTGAATTAAAAGGTGGTCTTGAAGCAGGTAAAAAGTTTATTGACGCCTTACAAGTTTGTGTTCGTGCCATTTCATTAGGTACTGTAGACACACTCGTATCGCACCCAGCAAGTATGAGCCACTATGGTGTAAGCCCCGAAGAAAGGGCTAAATACGGCATTACAGATGGCCTTATAAGAATGAGTGTAGGTATCGAAAACATAGAAGACCTTATTGCCGATTTAACACAAGCCCTTGGCTAATTCATTGTAAGTAAAAACCATGGAAATAAATATAAGACGCGCCACAATCAAAGATTGTCCTAGCATGCTTGGACTTATCAATGAATTAGCTGTTTACGAAAAAGCACCAAACGAGGTAACCGTTACGCTTTCACATTTCGAACAAAGTGGGTTTGGTGAAAACCCGGTGTGGTGGGCCTTTGTAGCAGAAGTCAATAATACCATTGTAGGCTTTGCACTTTATTACATTAGATACAGTACCTGGAAAGGACAATGTTTATACCTCGAAGATTTTATTGTAACCGAAAAAATGCGCGGCCAAGGTATTGGTAAATTATTATTTGACAGGGTTGTTCAGGAAACAAAAGATAAAGGCTTTTCAAGAATGGTATGGCAGGTACTTGAGTGGAATGAACCAGCCATCAATTTTTATAAAAAATACAAAGCCAACCTGGATCCTGAATGGATTAATGGGATATTAGACGTCTAATTAACTTAAGCCAGCAACAACCGCTTCTTTGTATACTTTTTGCACTAAACCTTGTAACACTTTACCCGGACCAACTTCCGTAAAATGCGTAGCGCCATCAGCTACCATTTGCTCCACTGTTTGTGTCCATTTTACAGCACCTGTTAATTGATT
>JBEGUD010000225.1:0-8850 GCA_041179065.1 Bacteroidota bacterium
TTCGTTAACAGCGCCTGATAACCCATCACCGTATTCTCATTTCCAACAGTCGTATTGTAAAACGCCTGGTATCCAAAACCCGTATTCTTTGTACCATAACTATTCGTAAGATTACGCACTAGTGAATAACCCGCACCATAACCAAGTGTCGATTGACCAGACACCGCATTCACATCAAACCTCCCTGATACAATACCGCCCACCTGCACATTTAATGGCTGCGCATCCGTCGTACCAAAAAAATTGGTACCATCAATAGTACCACTATTACCCTTTGTGCTCCAACCACCCGCACTACTAATGCTTGCCCAACTCGTACTAGTTCCATTGGTTGTTAAAAATTTCCCAGTATGGCCTGACTGTGTGGGCGCGAGTGCATTAAATCCATCATTAGCTGTTGTGGCCCCCGTTCCTCCCTTATTAATGGCAACAGTAGTACCATTCCAAATACCCGTTCCAATAGTACCAAGTGTAGTAATTGAACTTTGACCAGCATACGTAGCAGCAATATCAAAAACATTAGATGTAACAGAAATTCTATTTGCAGTGCCGCTTAATGCAACTGCACCCGTTGCGCCATTTACAGATTGTACATTAACAGTAACTGGAGAAAAACTAACCCAGTTTGCTAGCGTGCTTGCAGGTAATGCTGTTAAAATATAATTGGTAGCATTATCTGTTCGCACAGCTACA
Organism: Bacteroidota bacterium; assembly: GCA_041179065.1. Lineage (GTDB taxonomy): Bacteria > Bacteroidota > Bacteroidia > Chitinophagales > Chitinophagaceae > Sediminibacterium. The sequence continues at coordinate 694 of JBEGUD010000225.1, forward strand.
GATCCAACAGATAATCCTGTTAATGCGAGCATATTGGCACTGCTATTTACAACACTTACAGAAGTTATTGATAGAGCAGGCAATTGAGCAGTTGGCACTTTACCATCAGCACCTAAACTTGCAACACCATTTGCCACGCTAATTAAAGAATTATTGATTTTTAAGTTCAATGCCGTTTGTGTTAAACTACTTATTGGCTTATTAAGATCACTAGTATTATCTAAATTATTTAAACCGTAGGCCGTTTTCATAGCAGCAATAGAGGCTGTACCTGTTCCTCCATTTACAATAGCAACAACACCAGTTACATTGGTTGCATTACCTGATAAATTTCCGGCAAAGGAACCATTTGCATCTCTTGCAACAATTGTACTCGCCGTTCCAGAACTGGTAGCGGTATTAACTAATGTAGTGGCGGCAACGATTTGATCTTTTGTTACTGTTCCAACAGATAAAACTTCTGGTGCTGTAGCAGTGCCACCTAAATCACCAGCTAATAATATTTTACCTTTTGTTGTAGTCGTTGCATCTGCAACAGAATTTGTAATCGATCCTGATGCATCGGCAAGTGCGTTTGCTACATAAGCAGTTGTTGCTAATTTTGTGGAATTATCATTGACTACTTGTGTAACCGCTGTGGTACCTGTTGGCAATACTACCAGGCCTGTAAATGTTGGCGAAGCTAAATTCGCTTTTAGATCAAGTGCTGTTTGCTGTGCCGTACTTACAGGTTTATTTACATCAGAAGTATTGTCGATATTACCAATACCTAAATTGGTACGTGCATTACTAGCATTGCTTCCTCCTGTACCTCCATTTGCAACAGCCACTACGCCAGAAACGTTGGTAGCATTGCCTATTAGCGAACCTGTAACAACGCCTACAAGATTTCCTGTTACGTTTCCGGTTACATTACCAATAATGTTAGAAGTGATATTACTTGCAATAAAATTACCAGAAGCATCACGTTTAACAATGGTACTTGCTGTATTTTGAGCAGTTGCGGTATTGGATAAAATAGCAGCTGCAGCAATTTCGTCTTTAGATAAACCTCCAATACTCATTACTAAAGGAGTAGACGCAGTCCCACCTAGATCTCCTGCTAATAATATTTTTCCCTTACTTATTGTTGTTGCATCTGCCACAGAATTTGTAATAGTTCCAGAAGCATCCGCCATCGCATTTGCAACGTAAGCTGTGGTAGCTAATTTAACACTATTATCATTTAAAGATTGCGTAACACCAGTAGTTCCAGTTGGTAAAACAACAAGTCCTGTAAAAGTGGGTGATGCCAAATTTGCTTTTACATCAAGTGCAGCTTGCCCAGCAACACTAACCGGTTTATTTAAATCAGAAGTGTTATCGATATTGCCAAGACCCAAATTTGTTTTGGCGGATGTAGCAGAATTCGCACCAGTTCCTCCATTTGTAATTGCCACAATTCCTGAAACATTGGTGGCATTTCCTATAAGCGTTCCCGTTACAATCCCTGTCACATTTCCAGTAATATTACCTGTTACATTTCCAATCAAATTACCTCTAAATGTATTTGCTGTTATGGTACTTCCCGAAAAATCACCAATTGGACTTCGTCGAACAATATAATTTACAATATTATTGGGTGTTGCCGCATTCATCAAATTCAAACCAGTAGCAATATCATCTTTTAAGATACCCCCAACAGAGAGAACTTGCGGACTAGCCGCTGTTCCACCTAAATCTCCAGCTAACTGCAACTTTCCTTTGGTTGTAGTTGTAGCATCCGAAACAGTTCCGCCACTACCAGAACTAATACTAGCTGCATTGTTTTCAATGTACTTTTTTACAGCAAGTTGTGTTGGGAATAAAATATTACTTGGTGTGAGTCCGCCAAGGCTCGTATCTACAGATTTATGAATTGAATTTTCTTTTGAATGAATACTTGCTAAATAATTGGTAAGCATAGCTGCCGTATCTGCAGCATTTAATTTTAAATTAATTCTATTTGAAAGAGCAGCAGTGTCTCTAGCAAATCTTTTAGAGAGCATTAAAGTAGTATCTACTATATTTAGTTTTAAGTTAATTCTATTTGAAAGTGCAGCAGTATCTCTTGCAAATCTTGAACTAAGCATAACAGAAGTGTCAGCTATTGATACTTTACTAGAAATTCTTTCAGAAAGCAATATCGTATCACGTCCGATTCTGTTACTAAGCATTGATGAAGTGTCACTTAAAGAAAGTTTAGCATTGATCCTGTTTGACAAGGCCATGGTATCTCGTCCTATTCGCTGACTTAGCATGTATGATGTATCTACAATATTTAACTTGGCAGCTAACCCATTTGCAACCTGATAATTTTTTGCATAAGGATAGAGCATATTTGCAGTATCGGAAATATTAACCTTTAAAGCAAGGCCTGAAGTGGAAGCTGATGTTTGTTGTAACACATTCCATTTGGTTGCAATGCTGTTCGCATTATTACTTGTATCAATACTAAAAACACCTGTCGTTGGATTAAATATAAGGGGGGCATTTGCATTTAATGCTGCCCTAGCCCGAGCATCCGTAAAATATAAATTAGTGAGCTCACTTATATTATTTGTTTTCAAATTAACAACGCCAATATTACCGTTCACACTTTGAACTGGCGCTCCTGGTGTTAACAGTTCTATCCAATCAGATAAACTACTTGAAAAATCGGTGTTTAAAACATATGACTTTGATATATCGGTTCGTACACAAACAGTTCCCTTAACGGATGCAGCTCCCAGTGCTTGCATTTCAGAAGCACTGGCAACAACAGAAATAGCTGTAAATGAAATTGGTGGCAATAGCGAAGTTGGAATTTTTGTATTTGCATCTAGACCAGCCACGCCATTAGGGGCATTGATTAAACTTGCATCTATCTTAGCAATTAAAGCATTGTTGGTTAAAAATGAAATAGGCTTATTAGCATCGCTCGTGTTATCGACATTACTTAAACCAATACTAGCTTTATCAATTACGATATCTCCAATAAGTGTATTTACAGATGTAACTGCGCCATTATTATTTGATAAAACAGGCTTGTTAATCAAGTCAAGGTAATTTCCTGTTGTTGCTACACTACTTAAGCTGGCCTTTAACATATAGTCCCTTAACATACGAGTAGTATCAGCGGTATTCAATTTTTCATCAATTCTGTTTGACAATTGAGTGGTATCAGTAGCTGCATTTAGCAAACGACTAGGGGTAACATAACTATACGTACTATCTGCGAAATTTAATTTTAAATTAATTCTATTACTTAAAAAGGCAGTATCAACTGTATTCAGCTTGGTATTAATTCTATTAAATAAAATATCTCCATTTACAGCATCATATTTTTGATTGATCCGATCACTTAACGATGTTGAATCAAAAGCGCCAGCTGTAATTTGAGATGGCGTAGCATATACTAAACCACTATCTGCAAGATTTACTTTTTGATTGATTCTGTTTGAAAGACCAGCTGTGTCTCTATTAAACCTAGAAGCAAGCATGGCAGTTGTATCTAGTATACTTAGTTTTTGAGCAACCGATGTTACGAGTGTCTGCCCTTGTAAATTTGAAAACTTTAGATCAAGTGCAGCTTGTGTTAAGGCGCTAATAGGTTTATCTAAATCATTGGTATTGTCTACATTACCTAGTCCTACTTTGGATGCACTAATGCCGGTTGAAACTTTAGCATCCGTAACTGCATTATTACCAATTTTATCAGTGGTTATTGCACCACTCGCAACAACCGGAATTGCAGCCGTACCAGACAAATCACCCGCTAATTTCAAAACTCCTTTTGTACTAGCATCTGCATCAGAAACAATGGTATTTGAATTACTTGAACTACTATTCCCAGCATTTGCAACAATTGTCGAATCTACATAAGTCTTAACTGCTTTTGCAGATGGGACTTTAATATCAGAAGTGCCGTCTGCATTAATATCAAGTGATTTATCTAATTGATCAATTTTACCATCAATACGCAGTGACAAATATGAAGTATCGCGCGCAATTCTGCTATCTAACATGAACGACGTATCTGCTATTGCTAGTTTGGTAATAAGTGCATTATTTACATCAATGGTTTTTGCATAATTGGTGAGCATCGCCGCAGTATCTACAATAGCTAGTTTGGTAATAAGCGCATTATTTACATCAATCATTTTTGCATAATTGGTGAGCATCGTCGCAGTATCTACAATAGCTAGTTTGGTAATAAGCGCATTATTTACATCAATCGTTTTTGCATAATTCGTAAGCATCGCCGCAGTATCTACAATAGCTAGTTTTGTAGTAAGCGCAGCCTGCTGTAAAATGCTAACTGGCTTATTCGCATCAGATGTATTGTTGACATTTTGAAGTCCTACTTTAGAGGCACTAATACCATCTGCTATTTTGTCGTCAGTAACAGCAGCAGTAGCTATTTTAGATGTAGTAATTGCTAAAGATGCTACTATTGGACTTTGTGCTGTTCCAGCTAAATCACCTGCGAGTTGCACAACACCCTTTATCACAGATGTTGCATCTACAACTTGTGCATTTGAGTTATTGCTATTTGCTGGAATAATTGATATCAATGAGTCTACATATGTTTTTACTGCTTTAGCCGAGGGGTACTTAGTATCAGAATTACCATCAATAACAAGCATGCTGGTTTTATTTGCAATTGACTCTTTGTTATTGATTCGATTTGATAATGATACCGTATCAACAAGCTCGTTTCGCTTGGCATAATTAACAAGCATTGCAGTAGTATCTGCGCTAGCAAGTTTTGAATTGATACGCACTGATAATGACAATGTATCTCCCGGATTTAATTTAGCGTTAACTCTATTTGACAATGAGGACGTATCAGCTCTAGTTAGTTTTGAATTGATGCGTGCTGATAATGACAATGTATCTACTGAATTTAATTTGGCATTGATTCTATTTGACAAATAAGCTGTATCAGATTTTTTTAAATATGGCGCCAACATAGATGCCGTATCTGCAATATTTAATTTTAACTCAAACCCTTCCACCCTTGCTGCAAAAAGTGCAAATGGAACCGTCCAAAATTGAGACGTTCCCATATCAATATAATGTTCATCTACATTCCAATTGGTTAGTGGCACCGAAGGTGCTATAGCAGCTTTAATATTTAAAAAATAGGGACCGCTCAACCAATCGATATTACCAATAGAAGCTGGGCCAGATAACTTATTTCCTTTACCAATTACAATGGTAAAAACGCCTTCACTAGAAGCCACTATTTTATGCGACTCCAGATATACTTGCGCACCTGAAATGCTATTCTGTATAATTGCATTTTTGATATAAATAGTTCTTCCTTTTGCTGGATTACCTGCAGGATCCTTTGCTATAGCTTGAAATAAAATACCATCTGGCACTTTTGAAACTTGTGCATGTAAACAAATGGCAATACACTGCAGCACTATAATGAAAATGATTTTTTTTGAATTAACATTCATGGTAACTATTGTGATTTTATTAATATTAATGTTTGAACATGTAATTGGCCTACTTGTACTTTTAAGTAATAGGTTCCAGCAGCTAGTAATGGCATCCTAATTTCAAATCCAGCGCGAAGTAGATAAATTGAAGTAGTAAATGATTTGATCCTTATCCCAGCTGCATTATACAGGTGTAAATCATACATAACGGTTTTAGTATAATTAAAATCCGTGTGTGATTTAACCGTTACTTTTTCGATAAAGGGATTGGGAAACACATCTAGTTGAAGTGGCTCAAGAGACGGCGCAACAACACAATTCATACTAAATAAATTGGCCGCATTTTGCATACTAGCTGAAATGCCATTTGACAATAAAAAACAGCTTCCGCCTTCTAATAAAATAGTGCCAGAAAATATTTTGTCAGTTTGGCCAGCATTGCCAACGACACCCATTACATAGGGTATATTTATTTGCGTTCGAGCTTTATTAACAAAAACAAGAAGTATGCATATACTAACGAATCGCTTTAAACCTAGCATTGATTTTTTTTCCGTTTAACAAATAGGTGAGCGAAAGTGAATCGTAACTAAGAAAGCTGATGCGGTAATTTTGTTTTACAATAATTCCTGACGGGTAATTATTGAATACTTCTTTTAGAGAATCTACTACAGAAAGCGACCAATCGCCAGAAGCACCATCCGTATCCGTAAAATTGTTTGTAGCTAAATATTTTTTAATATAACTCACCTGACTACCCGATAGTACTTGAGGTAGACTATCAACTGTCAAGCCTTTTAATTTCCAACTAGTCAACCTTGCACCAGTGCCAATCAAATAATCTTTCTTGATTTCAAGTAAACTTTTTGGCTCTTTTTTGTTACAAGCAAGCAACAAGAAAACCATCAATATTGGTAAGATCCGCCCCTTATAAATCATTCACTATCGTATTACAAATTGCCTATATGTAAAAAACATACAGGTATACGAATAAAAATCATGTAAAAAAGGTTGTCAATACTATAACATAGTGGCACAATCTGTAATATACAGTGCTTAAATGTTGTAAGACAGGAAAAGAGACAACGATATTGACCGATTTTACGGCAAATTCTAGCTTGAACCTATTAATGTTATGAACTAGCTTGCTTCAAGGTTGCCAGTACTTCATCAGTAACACCGCCAAAAAAACAAATACCCGCAGCTTGATTTTGTAGGGCATATTTAATGCCGGCAGCTAACTCGGCTTGATTATTAAAGTCCGATAAAAATAGACCCGCATAAAGTGGCACACCATCTTTTAAGAAACGAACGCCTTCTGCAACGGCGTCACCAATCCAGGTTACACCCTCTTGATAAAATCCATGATAAATCATTGGGAAAACCATATCTAAATTCCAATTGGTCCAATCTTGTCTTACCATTCGGCGTGCAAGTTCAGGCATTGGAAAAACGGCAGCACTAATTTTTTTATGGTGTTGATGTGCTACAAACGCTAATTCATTTACCACATTATTTATAGCCTGGTATCTAAATAAACGCCAAGATACCTGCGCATCTGGATAGCGAAGTGATAAGGGATCATTACCCGTTTTTGCAGCATATGCATCTCTACAAGTTTTGCAATAACAAAAATCGTAGGCAGGTAATTCTGTTCGTTGATCTAGTTTATAGGTATCCCATAAATTCAGTGGCAATACCACATCACAAAAACGAATATAATCGAGGTGTAACCCATCAATATAATTTTTTGACAAAATAGTATCTGCTTCGTTTTTTAAAAAATCCTGCACTTCTGGTTTTGAAGGACATAACCATTTGTAATATCCCACATAAGGTGGCTTGGTAACACATGATTCTCCAGAACGAGAAATGGCAGACCATTCTGGATGTTGTTTTAATACATCTCCTCTATTCATCGTCCAATTCCAGCGGTGCGCTTCTAGTCCAGCATTTTTTGCTTCGGTATAATGTTTTTCGCTATCTGCTTCAAATAAAATACCTCGTATACCGGCATCATAATATGCTTTATATCTTTTTTTAAGCATACTAACATCATCTTTTTTATCAGGATTAATCCAAATCCAATGTTTATTTTTTTGCTTTTTTACATCCGTGCTTACCGGCATATTGGCGATAGCAGGTAAAGCTGAAAATCCAGCAGCAGCAGCGGTTCCAATACTATTTTTTAAAAATTGTCTACGATTATTTGACATACAATACATTTAGTTTTTAAAATATAAATAGCCCCATTTTACAGGCACGTGCATATCAATGACGCCAGTTGGATTCCATACCCAATTGTGTTCAGAGATAGGCTTGTTGTTTTCATTTAATTTTTTTCGATACGATTTTCCATCGGGCTCGAGCGTCCACTGCACACGTGAAAAGTTAATGCGCCAAGGATTTGTAGTAGACGGTGACGCTGTTCTATTGTTTCTTGAAATAGCTTTCAATGGAATAGCCATTTCAACAGTCCAACCACTATCAATATCGGAATTATCATTGATGGTTCCATTGGCAATTACTTTAGATATAATACCAGTTGTATTCCATCCCATATCAAAGGTTCCTCCTTTTTTATATGGCTTATTCATAAATAAATCCATGATGGTTCCAAGCACATTTATTTCAATTTCAAAATACTGTTCGCCATCACCCATAGGATCAATAAAAACTTCGAAATCATGATCGCGATAAATGATAT
>JBEGUD010000226.1:0-2989 GCA_041179065.1 Bacteroidota bacterium
AATAAAATTCCTTACAATGTAATGGGTGGTTTACAAGATAACGGAAGCTGGCATGGTCCTGCATATGTGTGGGTAAACAGCGGCATCAGAAATGCATACTGGCAAGGTGTTGGCGGTGGCGATGGTTTTGATGTAGTTCCAGATGCTGAAGACGCAAACTGGGTATACAGCATGAGTCAGGGCGGTGCAGTGGGCCGTTATAATATTGCAACTGGTGAAGAGTGGAGTATTCGACCTCCAAGTCCAGCACCTGGCGTTCGTCAGCGTTTTAATTGGAACGCTGCAATTGCGCAAGATCCATTTGATAAAAAAACAATTTATTATGGTTCACAATTTGTAAACAAGAGCACAGACAAAGGCGCTTCTTGGACACAAATTTCTGATGATCTAACAACGCGCGATAGTGCAAAAATGGATCAGTCTAATAATGGTGGATTAAACGTAGACATTACCGGTGCAGAAAATTATTGTACCATTATTTGTATCGAACCTTCTGCAAAACAGCAAGGTGTTATTTGGGCAGGTACCGATGATGGTAATGTTCAATTAACCCAAGATGGCGGAAAAACATGGACCAACTTTAGAGGTAAAATTCCTGGAATGCCGCTGGGCGCTTGGGTTCCACAAATTCGCGCTTCACGTTTTAATGCTGGAGAAGCTTTTGTAGTGGCCAACGATTACAGAAGAGGTAATATGAAACCAACTGTTTTTAGAACCACCGATTTTGGAAAAACATGGACTAATATTTTAGAAGATAAAAAAGTAATTGGATATGCACTTTGTGTTTTACAAGATCCAACGCAACCTAATTTAATTTTTGTTGGAACAGAGCAAGGTTTATGGATTAGCCTTGATAACGCTGCCACATTCCAACAATTTAAAAATGAGTATCCTTCAGTTTCTACTTACGATTTAGCGATTCAAGAAAGAGAAAACGATTTAGTGATTGCTACTTTTGGTAGAGCACTTTATGTGTTAGATGATATAGGCGGCTTAAGAAAAGCAGCTGCTAATATGGGTAAAGTGTTTTCTAATAAAGTAACCGTATTTAATGCGCCAGCTGGTTACCAAGCACACCGCAAAAACGCAATGGGTATTGAATATAGCGTTTGGGGAACTTACGAGGGTGAAAATAAAAGAGCAGGACTACCTATCAGTTTCTTTGTTCATAAGGCAGCATCCGATACCGGTAAAAATGCTATCGGAGACACAGCTATGCTTCGTTTTTATGATGCTAGCAATACACTCGTAAGAACGATTCGTACCAAAGCAGACGCAGGGTTTAATAGGTATTTCTGGGGTATGGAAGGCCGTGGCTTACGTGCTACTGGCGGCGGCGGTAGAGGCGGCAGAATGGGTGGTGGCGCAGGATTTGGTGGTGGTGCGCCTCAAGAAGCACCAGGTTTACCAGTAGATCCAGGAACCTATAAAGTGGTGGTAAGTGTTGGTCGTAATTTTTCTGATAGCACCATGCTTGTTGTGAACGATGACCCGTATGCGCCTACTTCTAAAGAAGTGCGTGACGCCATCAGAAAAGCAAGTGCACGTTTAGATAAAACCACCGAAAAACTAAATACCTTAAATGAGCGTATGACAGAAGCAGATGGTATCATTGCAAAAATTGAAGCCACCTTAAGAGATATGGATAAAAAAGCAGCCGACACCATTCGCAAAACAGTTACGGTTGTTAAAGATGAAATGAAAGCGATTAGAGAAATGCTAAATGGCAAACCACAAACCAAACAAGGTTACGGAAACATACCGCAAGTAACTGTAAGTAGTGTGTTTGGTGAAGCAAGAATGACAGTAATGGGTAAGCCGGTAGCACCTGGTGCACAAGAAGATAGACTTATCACATTTGCTGAGCAAAAAGTTGGAGAAGTAATAACACGCGCCAATAAGTTTTTTGATGGTACATGGAAATCATTGAGAACACTTGCAGAAGCAGCGCCTGTTAAAATCTTTAAAGATTACAAAACAATCGAATAAATAAATTTAACACCCTAACAAATTTTCACAACCATAACTAGCAACCATTTATGAGTTCATTAGCACTATCCGATAAAATTGTTTTTGTACTTTATTTTTTAATAGTTGCTAGTTATGGTTATTGGGTGTACCGCAAAAAAAAGGATACGGTATCGGCGTCTCAAGACTTTTTTTTAGCGGAAGGATCGCTTACATGGTGGGCTATTGGCGCATCTTTGATAGCTTCTAATATTTCTGCAGAGCAGTTTATTGGCATGAGTGGCGAAGGTTTTTTTGTAGGCGTTGCCATTGCAGCCTATGAATGGATTGCGGCACTTGGTTTAATAATTATTGCCGTTTGGTTCATTCCTATTTATTTAAAGAATAAGATTTATACCATGCCTCAGTTTTTAAAAACGAGGTATAACGAATCGGTGGCACTTGTAATGGCGATATTTTGGTTATTACTCTATGTGTTTGTAAACTTTACATCCATACTATATTTAGGTGCTGTAGCTATCAATGGTTTATTGGGTGGCGATTATTTACACCTAGTGATGATTGGTCTCATGTTAATGGCACTTATCATTACCCTTGGTGGTATGAAAGTAATTGGATACACCGATGTTATTCAGGTGGCTGTATTAATTATTGGCGGTTTTGCAACCGTATATATGGCATTACAAATTGTAGATCAAAGAATCAACAATGTAATAGATGGTAGTGCACTTGCAGGATTTAATACCTTATTGTCGCAAGCGCCAGAACACTTCCATTTAATTTTACCAAAACCCAACAATACCGATATGAGTGCTGCTGGGCAGTTGGCAAGAGATAAGTATATTATCTTACCAGGTATTGCCATGTATTTTGCAGGCCAATGGATTTTGAATTTAAATTATTGGGGTTGTAATCAGTACATCACACAACGTGCACTTGGCGCACAATTAGAAACAGCAAGAAAAGGTATTTTATTTGCTGGCTTCATGAAATTATTTATGCCCGTTATTGTAATGCTTCC
>JBEGUD010000227.1:0-3107 GCA_041179065.1 Bacteroidota bacterium
TGTGCCACTTGTACCACATGATCTAATGGCGCTTTAAATTTTTTAGGCGATAAACAAATCCAGTTCCAACTACCTGATAATGGTGAGGAGCCAGAGGTTTCTATATTGGTTTCAAAACCAGCAGCTTGAAGCGCTGCGGTGAGTACATCTAAATTATGAAGGAGTGGTTCACCACCAGTTATAACAACTAATTTGGCCGGTGTTTTTTGTACTTCCGATACTAAAAATTCAACTGTTTGTAAGGGGTGCTTACTAGCATCCCAACTATCTTTTACATCACACCAAACACAGCCCACATCACAACCGCCTAGTCTAATAAAATAGGCCGCTCTACCTTGGTGATAGCCTTCGCCTTGGAGGGTATAAAAATACTCCATCACGGGTAATATAGCTGCTGCAGTTGTTGGTTGGTTCATGTGATAATTAAGCGTGCTGTAAATAAGCTTGCATGGTATTTTTTAGAAGTCCCGCAATCGTCATAAGTCCTACACCACCTGGAACTGGCGTGATAGCACTTGCAACTTCAGATACTTCGTTGTAGGCAACATCGCCTTTAATTCTAAATCCACTTTTGGTTGTTGCATCGGCAACTCTTGTAATACCTACGTCAATAATGACAGCGCCTGGTTTTACCATGTTAGCGGTAATAAATCCGGGTTTACCAAGTGCAGCAACTAATATGTCGGCGTCTTTACAAAACGATTCGATGTTTGGTGTGTGTGAATGACAAATGGTAACGGTACAATTTCCTTTATTAACGTTACTGCTTAATAAAATACTCATAGGACGTCCAACAATATTACTGCGCCCAACCACTACAGCGTGTTTGCCTTTGGTATCAATATTAAAATGCTCGAGTAAAAGCATGATGCCGTAAGGTGTAGCAGGGATAAAGGTTTCAAGGCCTTGTACTAATTTCCCAACGTTTACCGGATGAAATCCATCTACGTCTTTTTTAGGATCAATGGCTTCAATTACTTTTTGATCACTAATATGTTTTGGTAAAGGAAGTTGCACTAAAATCCCATCTACGGTATTGTCGTTATTAAGCTTTTGAATGGTTTCTAACAGAATGTCTTCAGACACGTTTTCTTCTAAACGAATCAGTGACGATATAAAACCTGTTTCTTCACAGTTTTTAACCTTGCTGGCTACATAGGTTTCGCTGGCTCCGTTGTTGCCCACTAAAATGGCTGCCAAATGTGGTGCTCTTTTACCATTTGCAGCAAGATCTGCTGTTTGCGCCTGCAATGAAGCTTTTACAGCTGCTGCTGCAATTTTTCCGTCTAGTACTAACATGCTGCAAAAGTACCCTAAAATGAGGCTCCATAAAAGCATATTTTTTTACCATTCATCCTTTTATATTGCCGTTTGATCGAAAAAAACGATCGTTAGTTAGGCTATAATTCATTGAAAATGAATAAAATACACTCAATTGTTAAAAAGTTTTAACAAAATGATAATAATTATGTAATTTAGGTTCTTATTTTTTAACCAAATAATATGCAAATGAGAAAATTTTTATTTTTCATGGTTGCAGTGCTCATGCTTACTTCTAGTAATTATGCGTTAGCGCAGCAAACTGTTATAGATGGTAAAGTACTATCTAATACAGGCGCTGCTCTTTCTGGAGCAACTGTTAAATCTGGAAACATTAGCGCACTAACTGGCGGTAATGGTGAATTTAGTATTAGAGTAGCTGTAGGTGCTTCACTTACCGTTTCTTACGTAGGCTACACCGATTTAAAGGTGTCTGCTGCAAAAGGAATGACTGTAACACTTCAACCTTCAACAAGTGCGCTTGATGAAGTAATTGTAACGGGTGTTGCGAGTGCGACTTCAAAGAAAAAAATGACCGTATCTGTAACAAGAGTAGGTGAAGAAAGACTAAGTGCTGTTCCGGCTGTTTCTGCAGCAGGTGCGCTAGTTGGTAAAGTTGCTGGTGCAAGAGTTAGCATGGGTTCTGGTTCTCCAGGAGCTGGCGTTGATATCTTGTTACGTGGTGATAACAACTTAGGTATTGGTTCTTCTCCACTTATTTTAGTGGATGGTGTTATCCTTGATGGTTCTTTAGCAGACATCAACGTTGACGATATTGAAGCAATGGAAGTGGTAAGAGGTGCTGCTGCATCTGCGCTTTATGGTTCAAGAGCGGCAAACGGTGTAATCGCTATCGTTTCTAAAAGAGGTAACAAATTAGATATTGGTACTTCTAAAGTTACTGTTAGAAATGAAGTTGGTTTCCAACAAATCGCTAACTACATTGATCTTGCAGAAAACCATGCTTTTGAATTAGCTTCTGATTGGTCTACTCAAAAAGTATATACCAAATATGCAGGTGTTACTTACCCAGCTAACTATGCTGGTGGATATAACCCAGGTATTGTTGGTTCAAGAAAAATTGCTGCAGACCACTACCTTGATAATCCTTTTGCTGTAACTAAAGATTTGCAAAAAGAATTTTTTGGTACCGGTACAAACATGACCAACTATGTTGCTGTTTCTAGCCGTTATGCAAAAACAAACATGTTTGCTTCTTTTGAAAATAACAAGCAAACTGGTATCGTTCAAAATACCAATGGTTATGCACGTCAAAACTTCCGTTTAAACTTAGACCACCAAATTGCTCCATGGTTAAAGCTTTCTGCTACAAACCTTGTGATCAATACCAGAACCCAGTATCCTGGTGATGGTGGTGGTATCTTCTTTAACATTGTACTTGCTGAGCCAGATAACAATTTAAACTTAGCGAACCCAGTAGATGGTCAACCATACTACTTACGTCACAACCATTGGAGTAACGAGCGTAATCCGTTTTATTCTACTTGGAAAAATAAGCGTGATGACGTTTCTCAAAGATGGATTGGTAACTACTCTGCAAACGTTAAGTTTACAAAGTGGGCTAGCTTAGATGTAGCACACACGATCGAATCAAACAACTACCACTACACTTCATACAACCCTTATGATACTTGGACTGTTGGTAATGGTGGTGGTAATGCGTATGGTATTGTGTACACAAAGGGTAGCCTTTATAAGTACTTCGATCATACCATGAACCAAAATACGCAAGCAACTTTAAACCTTGCACCTAAGAAATACAAAGA
>JBEGUD010000228.1:0-19939 GCA_041179065.1 Bacteroidota bacterium
TATCAAATTATTAAAGATTCTGTAGCTGCATTTTTTAATCGCAGACCCACTGCCACTGTTTTATCTGTTAGTCAGGATGACAATACACAGTATTGTACTTGCGATAAATGTGCAGCCATCGATGCTTATGAAGGTTCTCCATCTGGTACCATGATAACCCTTGTAAACCGCATTGCCAAAGACTTTCCGAATAAAACAATTGCAACGCTTGCGTATCAGTATACAAGAAAAGCACCACTACATATTAAACCAGAAAAAAATGTTTTAGTGACGCTTTGTTCAATTGAGTGTGATAGAAGTGGTCCTATTGCAGAGAAATGTAAAGATTTTGAATCGGACCTGAAAGCATGGGGCGCTATAGGTGCAACCATTCAAATTTGGGATTACACCACGCAGTTCACTAATTTTTTAGCACCCTTTCCAAATCTAGAAACTTTACAACCTAATATAAATTTATTTGTAGACAACAATGCCAATTGGATTTTTGAACAGCATAGTCATAACCCTTCAGAATTTTTTGAACTTCGCAGTTGGTTGCTTTCAAAATTTTTATGGAATCCAAAAGCGAACTATAATGGACTACTTCAAGAATTTGCAAAAAATTATTATGGAGTAGCATCGCCCTATATTGTTAAGTATTTAATTGATTTGCATGCTGCGATAAAAGAAACCCCTAAGTTTTATTTATTCTTATACGGAGATCCAGCACAAGGGTTTGAATCTTGGTTAAGCGAGCAAAAATTAAAGCAGTACAACAGTTTATTTGATAGCGCTTCAATTGCGGCCGGTGGCAATGCTGCCTTACAGGCGCGCGTCAATGAAGCGCGCATTGGACTTGATTTTGCAACACTCGAATTTTACCGTTTAAACAAGTCAGGATTCCCACTTTCAGATGCGCAAAATATCAACAAACGTATTGATAGGTTTACAAACGCCACAAATGCACAGGGCATCAAAATTATCAATGAAATGGGCTTACCCTTAACCGATTATTTACAAGGGTATCAAAAATTAGTAGCTGGTTCCAAAGAGGTTAATTTGGCCAAAAATGCCAAGGTTAACCTTGCCATAAAGCCTGTTAAATATGCCAAAGAAGATCCGCAAGCACTTACCGATGGGGCATTTGGAGGCTGGAGCTTTTATGCCAATTGGTTAGGGTTTTTAGATGATATGAAAGCCACCATTGACCTAGGGGCTGTTACCCATTTTTCTCAAGTGTCAGTCTCTTTTTTACAGGTTACCAATCATGTGGTGTTTTTTCCAACAGCGGTTACATTTGAGGCCTCCGAAGATGGCATCAACTATACACCTATCCAAACTGTCGAGAATGTATTTCCATTAGCAAAAACCAGCAAAGTCAATGACATACAAGTTTTTGCTACGGCTTCAAAAAGCCAAAAAGCAAGGTTTATTAGGGTTATTGGAAAAAACATGAAGTCGCCGCCTTATTGGCACCATGCTGCGGGTACGGGTGCTTGGATTTTTGCAGATGAGATTGTGGTGAAGTAAACAGTATTATGCAGGAATATTTATAACTTGAAGGCCTAAATTTCTCTCCATGAAAAAATTTGGCTTATGCATGATTCTCTTGGCATTTGCAAGTATTTCAAATGCACAAAAATTATTTGCTGTAGACTATGCTTCGCAAGCAGATGTTAAAGTTTTTGTTGTTAAATATGAAAGCCAAGCGGATCTAAAAGTTTACAAGGTTAAATATGAAAGTCAGGCCGGTGATAATAACGGCAAATGGTTTTTTACTTCCTATGCCTCTCAAGCAAAAAAGAAAATCTTTTTTGTAGATTATGAAAGCCAAGCAGATGTTAAAATTTATTTTGTAGACTACGAAAGTCAGGCCGGCTGGCGTAATAGTTCCAAGCGTTATTTATTTTATTAATTCCTTATCAAATATTTTCTATGTTTTCAAAGTATTTAATGGGTGCATTTGCATCTATCATTGCATTTGCTCCTCAAATGCATGCACAAAAAAAAGTAGTTTCAAAAACTGCGGTTGTTGCTCCTGTTGATGAAAATTTAGTGCCTTCTCATTTTAATAATTTGTTGTGGCGAAATATTGGTCCACTTCGTGGGGGAAGGTCAGTTACTGCAACGGGTGTAATACAAAATCAATTAACCTATTATATGGGTACCACAGGTGGTGGCGTTTGGAAAACAGAAGATGCTGGACAAACATGGAATAATATATCTGATGGATATTTTAAAACCGGGAGTGTAGGCGCTGTCGCTGTGGCAGAGTCTGACCCTAATGTGGTGTATGTTGGTATGGGAGAACATGCACCTAGAGGTGTAATGAGCTCTTATGGTGATGGTGTGTATAAATCTACCGATGCTGGTAAAACATGGAAGCATATGGGTCTAGAATTAACGCGTCAAATTTCTTGGATACGTATAGACCCAAACAACCCCGATGTTGTTTATGTAGCGGCACAAGGTGCAACACACGGCCCATCTGCAGATCGTGGTGTATATAAATCTACCGATGGTGGTTTGCACTGGACAAAAGTTTTATTTGTTGATAACAACACAGGTTGTGCCGATTTAGCGATGGACATGACCAACCCACGCATTTTATATGCTGCCATGTGGGAATATCAAAGATTACCATGGGAAATAAAAAGCGGTGGTCCAGGAAGTGGTATGTATAAATCTACAGATGCTGGACTCACCTGGAATAAAATTGAAAACGGATTACCTGCTGCACTCGGAAAAATGAGTGTTTCTGTTTCTAGATCCAATCCTGAAAAAGTATATGCACTTGTAGAAAGTGATACCGAAAAAGAATTGGGTGGTCTCTTTGTTTCAAACGATGCAGGAAAAAACTGGAATAGAATTAGTAAAGACCACCGCTTAACGCAGCGCGCTTGGTATTACATCGAAGTGTTTGCGGATCCTAACAACGAAAATGTTGTGTATGTTTTAAATTCTCCAGGATTACGCTCTGCAGATGGCGGAAAAACATGGACCAATATGGGCGGTACACATGGTGATTATCACCAACTTTGGATTCATCCAAAAAATAGTAGCAATATGATTGTTGCCAATGATGGTGGTGCTGCTGTAACGTTTAATACCGGCAAAGTTTGGTCTAGTCAGGCCAACCAACCTACTTCGCAAATTTATCGTGTTAATGCAGATCATTTATTTCCATATAATTTATACGGCGGCCAACAAGATAATAGTTCCATCAAAATGGCAAGCCGCGTAACAAACGGTTACCGCATTTCCGACAAAGATTATACAAGCACTGCAGGTGGTGAATCTGCGTTTGTTGCATTTGATCCAAATAACCCGGTGTACTCGATGGGTGGATCTTATCAGGGAACTATAGAAGCGTATAACAATGTTACCAAAGAAGGGGTGAATATTATGGAGCACCCTGTGCAATATCAGGCCCTTCAGCCAAAAGATATGAAGTACCGTTTTAATTGGAATGCACCCATTGTGTATGATCCGCTAGAGCCAGGAGCTTATTATCATGCGGGTAATATTTTATTTAAAACCACCGATTTGGGCATAACATGGAAAGCCGTTTCTCCAGATTTAACGAGACATGATACTACCAAAATGGGTATTAGTGGCGTGCCTTATACCAACGAAGGTGCAGGTGGAGAAAACTATTGTACCATTAGTTATGTAGCGTTATCAGAAAATGAAAAAGGTGTTATTTATACGGGTAGTGATGATGGACTTGTATACCTAACAAAAGATGGCGGCACTAATTGGACAAATATTACACCTAAAAATTTAGATGAGTCTTTAATTAATGCGATTGAAGTGTCTAGTGTTAACAAAGGCACTGCATATATCGCTGTTAATAAATATAAGGTAAATGATTTCACGCCTATTATTTATAAAACATCTGATTATGGTATTACCTGGAAACAAATTTCAAATGGTATACCTTATGGTGCTTTTGTAAAAGTGGTTAGAGAAGACCCTGCAAATCCTAAAATTTTATACGCAGGTACAGAAACAGGATTTTATATTTCATACAATGGAGGTGACAATTGGAAGCAGCTCCAATTAAATTTACCGATAGTTGCCATTACGGATTTAAAAGTGCACGAAAATCATTTGCTTGCTTCTACACAAGGCAGGGCATTTTGGATTTTAGATGATTTAGAACCTATTAGACAGTACAGCAAAGACACGGCACTAAGTAATTTATTTGCCGTATCTAGTGTGCACCGTATTTCTGGTGGTAGTGTTTTAGATTATGGTAATTTAACAGATAAAAACGGTAAACCTATTAATACAGTAGGCGCTAATCAAGCAAGCGGTGCCGTTATTTATTATACGGTTCATGCGGCAGATACTGCAACCGAAAATGCTAAACTTGTTTTTTCTGATGCGCGCGGAAAGGTTGTTAGAACATTTTATGCAAACGCACCTAGTAATAAAACAAGCAACAATAAAAACGAAAATGATCCTGAACTATCAGTAAAGCCTGGTTTAAATCGTTTTGTTTGGGATTTACGTGAAGAATCAATCGCATCTATTCCAGGAGTTTTTATAGAAGGAAGTTACGATGGCGCACGTGTGGTTCCTGGCATGTACAAGGCCTCACTTCATCTAGACTCAAGTGTTTATGAACAAACCTTTCAGGTACTTTCAGACCCCCGCATTAAAGCCACTGCTGCAGATTATGAAAAGCAGGCCAGCCTACTGCAAAATATTGCTGCAGACGTAAATGAGATTCATGTATCTGTTGTGCGTATGCGCAATATGAAAAAGCAATTAACAGGTATCATTGACCGCATAGAAAACAAGGACACTTACAAGAGTATTGTTGCCCTTGCAGGTTCCATCAACGCTAAAATAGACGAGTGGGAGGCAAAGCTCATACAAACTAAATCTGAATCAAATGACGATGTGATCAATTTTGTAAACAAGCTAACTGCTAATTATATCTTTTTAAGAGGCGAATTAGACACCAATACGCCCCATGTTACATCTGGTCATGTACAAAGGTTCATGGAATTAAATAAGGAATGGCTTATTTACAAAGCGGAGCTCAACGCTATACTCGAAAACGACATTAAAAACTTTAATGAAAAGTGTAAAGCGTTGCAACTAGCACATGCTTCGCTTATTGATTAATGGTTCCGCTAGCCCATTTAAGTCCGAAATACGATTTTACAATTTTGAACTGCAGAGAAATAAGTTTCTCTGCAGTTTCAATTACTTTATTTTCACGCGCGTTTACAACAAATAAGTTGCTATCACCATTGTAAAACTTAATGAGCTCCCCCTTAAGTAATGCATTGGTATTGTTGTTAATGACAAACAATGTTTCCAATTGATTTTTAAGGTAAAAATTTTCGTTACTGTAGGTTTTAACTTTGTTTTGAACCTCTATTTTTTTAGCTGCAAAAGCTAGGTTTGTTTCTTCAATTTTTAGTTTTGCTTTTCTATACTCGCCACGTCCTTCTCTCAAAAACAAAGGCATTTTAAAATCTACACCAAACTTATAGTTGTTCTGGTAAAACTGTGCACCTGCGTCTTTAAAGACATTATAGTTTTGGTTTAAAATGTTTGACTTAACATTTAACATAGGAAGTAGTGATTGAAATTTCAATTTCTTTTCAATGAGTAAGTTGTTGATTTTATACTCATAAGCACGTACCTCTGGGTTTTGTAAAATGGACAAACTAATTAAGTCGCCAATGGCAGTCTCCATCGATATTTTTTTACTATCCAGTGTATCTGGAATCATGGTGGGACTTAACTGCAATGCGCTATCTTGATTGTCCCATAAAAAATACGATAGTTCGATACCTGCATTTGTAAAAAGTAATTGGGCATCGTTTTCTAAAATTTTTAATTGCTGTAATTGTGTAAGTGCTTCTAGGGTATCAAGAGCAGCCCTTTCTCCATTGTTAAAAGCAATTTTAGTGATGTTAAATCTATTATTAGAGGTAACAACATACTGATTGTATAATTTTAATAATTGATACTGTGCTGCCCACTTCCAGTATTGTAAACTAGCGTCTAATAGGAGGTTGTTGACAATCGATTGTTTCTCCTGCTCACTAGCTAGGATTAAGTTTTTAGCTTTTAAAACAGCAGCTCTGCGCCTATCAATCACTAAGTTTTTAATGACAGGCACGCTAATGCCAAGATAGCTACTCTGTCCCTTGGACACTTCGCTATTTAAAAATTGTCCTTTGTTACTTTCTATACCTGTACTTATATCTATACCAGCCCAAGTAGGAATTTTTAACTCTGTGTTTTGATAATTAAAGTAGTTTTTACCATCAAAAGTTTTCATGTCAGATTGAAAACCAATAGTAGGGTCAAAGTTTGACCTGGCAACCATAGCATCCGCGTTTGCCTTATCAACAACAATGGTTGCTTGCTTACTTAAGGGATGGTTTTTTTTAACCTGATCTATAAACTCGTTATAGGCAAGTTGTTGACCAAATCCCTTTGTGCATATAAATAGTAGGAATATTATTTGTTTTAGATACCTCATTATTTAGTCTTTTCAACTTGTGCTTGATAATATTCTGGTGGGAAACCGTTAATATTTCGCCATAGTTCATATCCAATACTAACATCTTTTAAAAGTGCGATACCATTTGCGCCACCTCCAAATTTTAATTGTTTTGGCCATGGATTATCCCTAGAGTCTTCGGATACCAAAACCCTGAATTTTCCATTTTCGCTGATACCATTTTCAATGACTGTAATGACGCCGCCAAATGTACCATAGGAACTGTTGGGCCATCCACTAAACACAATGGCCGGAAATCCATCAAAAATAAACCTTACTTTCTGGCCTTTACTAATAAGGGGCAAGTCCATAGGTTCTACAAATAGCTCAACTGCGTATTTGATATCCTTGGGAACTATTTCAACAATCATCTCACCTTCTTTAACATACTCTCCAATACCTGCTTTTTTTGCTTTGGTAATTTGCCCTGTTTGTGGCGCTATGATGTAATAGAGTTTATTTCTTACATCGTAGTTGGCATAATTGTTTTCAAGTTTTGCTAAATCGCCCATACCAACGGCCTGGTCTGCACTCGCCGTATACTTGTCACCATTTACTTTTGCTATTTTATCATTGTAGTCTTGTAAAATGCTACTTTGTTCAAATAATAAGGCGAGCGTTTCCTGCTTTGACTGTGCATACTTATTTTCTGCAGCTGTTTTTTTAGCAGAAGCATTTTGATAATTCACTTTTCTTCTTTCAAAATCTACGAGTGAAATGACACCGCTATCCAACATGTTTTTGGCTGCATCAATTTGTCTTTTTGTAACCTGCAATTCATTGATTTGAGCAACCAATTCCATGCTGTCAGAAATTAGTTTTAACTGAAGTTGCTGTTGTTTAATTTTAAGTTGATCTAGTTTAATGAGCTGGAGCTCCGCTAACGCGCGCTCTTGCTTACTTGCCATTTCTCCCTTTTTGGTATAGCCTTCAATAGCAGCTGATTTAGCTTGAATCTGAGACCTCATTTTTTCTAATAAAAGCGGGTCAAGGTATTCAAATTTCACCTCGCTTAGTTGCATGATGGTATCACCTGCTTTAATAGCATCTCCTTCCTTTACCCACCACTTAACCACTTTTCCAGCAATGATGGTATTTACTTCCTGTCTTCTTTGTTCTTGTTGAAGTGTGGTGATACTTCCCTTTGCTCTAATATTTTGTGTCCATGGTAAAAATAAAATCACAACCATGACAACTGATAGAATAATAAATACCCTCGTTATTCTATTCTCTTTCTCTATTTGATAAATATTGTTATACGCTTTCATTCTTATTTATTTTTACTTTCTACAGAAAAAATAGATCCGTTTTCTAGATAAATAATTTTATCAAAAATTTCTTGGTGTGCATTACTTCCGGCAGTTACTAGCATGGTCACATTTTCTAATTTTGCCATCATTTCTCTTACAGACACAATAGCATTTGGTTCTAATCCATCAAATGGATTTTCTAGTAATAACAATGTTTTTCTACTAAAGAGTGCCCTTGCTAATAGTATACCTTGTTTGATTTTTTCGGGAAGCTTTTTACCTGCTGGATCTATATCGGTGTCAAACCCAATTTCTAGTTCGCCTATGAATGATTCGAGCCCTGTAGATTTTGTAAGTTGGTATAATTCTTCATTGGTTACGCTATTGTCGCCCATAGTAATATTGTCTCTAATGGTGCCTTGAAAAATATCTTGTTGACTAATAAGTACACCTGTATTTGACCTTAATGAATCTATTGCATAACTTCCTAGAGCAACATTATTGATCCTGATAGCGCCTGAAAAATTGGTAAAAGTACCAGTAAGTAAACGTAATAAAGTTGATTTTCCAGAACCAGAATTACCCACAATTAGTACTTTTTCACCTGACTGTATTTCTACACTAATGTTGTTTAATACGTTTTTGCCATTTGGATAATTAAAAGAAACGTTCTTAAAGTCAATTTTCATTCCATTGGTTCCAGCAATCGTTTCATTACCGGCACTTTCTAGTTCGGCACTTTTAATTTTATCTAATTTTTCAATGGCTGTTAAGGTATCATATGCTTTGTCTAATGTTAAAATCAATTTTTCTACAGAACTAATAACAGCTAAAATCACAATATCTGCAGCAATAAATTGACCAATATTAATTTGCTGGTTTAGTAATAAATAAACACCCACAATTAACATGGCTGCCGTAATAATAATTTTAAAGGCTACAAGACTCCAAAACTGAGTCAATAAAATTTTAAAATAGCTCGTTCTTGCAATCAAATAATTACTTACTAAATCATCGGTTTTTTCGATGTGTAAAGAGGTTTTTTTAGCGTATTTAAAGGTTTTTACGACCCTTGCCAATTCTTGCAACCATGCAGCTGTCTTATATTTATAATCACTGGCTAGTAAGTTTTTGGTAAAGCCTTTAGGAAGTGTTGTTGCAAGAATTACATATAAAAGTACCACGAGTACAATACCAAAGGCAATAAACACAGGATGGTAAAGTGACAGTAAAATAATACCAAACAAAATTTGAATAAAGGCAGCAGGAATTTCTAGTAAAATTTTTTCGATACCTTTTTGCAATGTAATGGTATCAAAAAATCGGTTAACCAGTTCAGGTAAATAATAATTATCCAGCTTTTCAATATTCAAATGTGGAATCTTATGTGCAAAGCTTAAGGCGTCTCTGGTATAAATCTTTTGCTTGATTTTTTCAATAATCTGGAGTTGTCTGATTTGAAAAAGTCCGTTTAAGAAAACACCCAGTACAACAACAGTGATCAGTACCACGATGGATGTGGATAGCGCACCCGCCATAACAAATCCAATAATACTTTGAATACCAAGTGGCGTTACGAGTTGTACTAAACCAGCAAGTATGGCATATATGTAGATAGCTGACACTTCTTTTTTGTCGAGCTGTAAAATGGCGACTAGTTTTCTAGCGGCTACAATCGGCGAAATTTTTTTATAAGTCATCATATTTATATAAAGGGTCTATTTCTGAACATGCTTCCATTTCAAACACAGGCTTGATAATGCCATCTTTTAAACCGTATACCCAACCATGCAAATGAGGTCTTTGCTCTGTTTGCCAAGCTTTTTGGATGATAGATGTTTTGGATAATTGTAAAACCTGTTCTTGTACATTTAATTCAACTAGGCGGTCAAATTTGCTTTCTTCACTCGTGTGTGTATCTAGTTCTGTTTTGTGAAAGCGGTACACGTCTTTAATATTTTTAAGCCACATATTTAATATCTTATTGTAGCTATGGTTGGTCATAGCAGCTTTTACACCGCCACAGCCATAGTGCCCACATACAATAACATGTTTTACTTTTAAATACGTAACTGCATAATCTAATACACTCAATAAATTAACATCAGTGTGCACCACCATGTTTGCAATATTTCGGTGTACAAAAATTTCACCGGGTTGTGTATTTGTTATTTCGTTGGCAGGTACACGACTATCGCTACAGCCAATCCATAAAAAATCAGGCGTTTGTATTTCAGATAGCCTAGAAAAAAATCCAGGGTCATCAAGTTTACGTTCTTCTGCCCAAGCCTTATTTTCTAAAAGTAGTTTTTCGTAAATTTTCATTTTTTTGTATAATTTATGAGCAAATGATTAGGGTTGTATTCGTGTAAACTAAAGCTTACTGAAATATTTTTCAAGTGTACGTGACACAAAAAGTCATTTATTTCATCAATCACATCTTTGTCAATAAAATCTGCTTTTCTAATATCAATGAGTACATAAGAATTATTGGGTAGTGACTCTAATTTTTGTTTGATAATAGCTTTGTTTAAAAACGTAATATCTTTTCTAAACCTGATGAGGTATTGATTGTTGTCTTGTATCATTAAGATTGCGGATTTAAAATTTCCACGAATAATAAAAATGATACTAGCAATAATACCAATGGCAATACCAAATAATAAATTGCTAAATAATATGGCAATGATCGTAATACAAAAAGGTATAAATTGATTGAGACCTTTTTTATACATCTCTTTGAATAAATTAATTCTTGCAATTTTATAACCCGTTACAATAAGTATGGCAGCAATGGCACTTAACGGTATTTTATTAAGCAAAAAAGGAATCAATGCTGCAGCTATTAATATTAAGACGCCATGAAATATGGCAGACTGTTTTGTTTTAGCACCTGCACTAACATTGGCAGAACTTCTTACAATCACAGATGTGATAGGAAGGCCACCAATGAGACCGGAAATAATATTACCTATACCTTGCGCTTTTAATTCTTTATTTGATGGCGTTACTCTTTTTAAAGGATCTATTTTATCGATCGCTTCAATACCTAAAAGTGTTTCTAGAGAAGCAATTACAGCTAACATAAATCCTGCCAACCAAACTTCTGGATTTCCAATTTCATGAAAATTTGGAAACGTGAAAAAAGAAACAAACTCATGCAAATTGTTGGCTACTGGTAGCCACACTAAATGTTTTTGTTCAAGCGGTAACATGTTAAACAGGTCTGCACCATATGTATTTAACACAACAGCTACCAATACAACAATAAGTGGCCCTGGAACATAATGTATCCATTTGTTGCTCTTTTGATTGAATTGTTCCCAAAGTATTAATAGGGCCATCGAAACCCCACCAATGAGCACTGACATGGGGGTTAAAAATTTTACCGCCGTTAAAATGGTGGTAATGGTGTTGTTGTGATCGTCTTGTAAAAATGATTCATCACCTTCAAAATCTGCATCATAGCCTAGCAAGTGCGGAATTTGTTTCATCATTAAAATAATTCCAATAGCAGCAACCATTCCTTTGATGACAGCGTTTGGTATATAGTCACCTACAATGCCACCTTTTAAAAAAGCGAATAAAATTTGAAACGCACCTGCAATTAAAACAGCTAATAAAAAAGATTCAAAGCTTCCTAATTTAAGAATCATGGCTGATACCACAAATGTTAAACTAGCCGCAGGTCCAGAAACACTTAATTGCGAGCCGCTTAATTGTCCTACAACAATGCCTCCAATGATACCAGCAATAATACCCGAAAAAATCGGCGTTCCAGATGCTAACGCAATGCCAACACAAAGTGGTAGTGCTACAAGTAGTACTACAATGGATGCAGAAAGGTTGTCACCTAAGTGCGTATATAATTTTTTCATGTATTATTTTTGATAAAACCCAAATTAATCTAGTTAGACTAGTAGATATGCTTAAGCAAATAATTTGTTGGGCGGCGGAACGGGTACATCACTAATATGATGTATGGGTAAGCGGGTTTGAAATGCAGCGTATGCAGTTGTTAAACTGTTGTGTAAGTTAAGTTCGTAATGTACATCTTGGTCTTGATTGTCAACATATGAATCATTGCATTTGCCCAATTCTTTAACTGTTGTACCCGAACAATTAATTTCTTCATTTAGCTGATTGTCAAATAGCATTTCACCAATTTCACGAACGGGTAACACATGAATCAGGAGCACCGCCATTAATATGATATTGATAAAATTTCTTTTCATGCTAATGTACAAATATAGTACCCGGGTACTATAACAATTGGCGTGTTAAAAGGTTTAACATGTTTATAGGATTTGTTTGACAACTTAATGACAATCAATCCTTTATTTAAATATTCAATCCACCGCAAGCGCTAATGACCTGCCCCGTAACATATGAACTCATGTCACTTGCTAAAAAAAGCGTGGTGTTGGCGATTTCTTCGGCCTTGCCAAACCTACCTAGTGGTATTTTGCTTAAAAAAGCAGTAGCAGCTTCCCCTTCTTTTAAATAATGGGTCATATCGGTTTCAACAAAACCAGGTGCAATAGCATTGCATCTAATATTTCTGCTGCCAAGTTCTAGGGCTACTGATTTTGTAAATCCTATAATGCCTGCCTTACTGGCTGCATAACTACTTTGTCCAGCATTGCCTCTAATGCCAATAATAGAACTCATATTGATAATGCTACCAGATTTGGCTTTCATCATAGGTCTGATCACCTGCTTGGTCATATTAAAGACACTCTTTAGGTTGGTGTCCATTACTTCGTCCCACTGTTCTGCATTCATGCGAAGCAGTAAATTATCTTTTGAAATACCTGCATTGTTCACGCAAATATCTACCGTACCAAATGTGGCAACTACATCATTTACAAAGGCTTCGCACTCCTCAAAAATGCCCGCATTACTCTGGTATGCCTTTGCTTTAACCCCTAGTGCTTCGATTTGAGCTACCAGCGCTGCAGCTTTTTCGGCACTTCCACTACTTACATAGGTGAATGCGATATGGCTTCCTTGTTCTGCTAATTTTAATGCGATGGCCGCACCAATTCCACGAGCTGCTCCTGTTACGATTGAGACTTTTCCTGCGAGTAATTTCATATCCAGTAATTATAGATATGTAAAACGAATTTTAGCTATGCATATTGTTGTAAAAGCAACAATAATTCATCGATGTACCTGCGGTCGTTGCTGAGTCTTGGCACTTTATGTTGCCCCCCAAGTTTTCCTTTGTTTTTGAGCCATGCATGAAACAATCCCTCCGGAAGGGCGGTGACTTTTGGAAGCCCAAGTGCGATGTCTTTATAGCGTTTAGCTTCATAGTCGCTATTCACTAGTTTTAAGTTTTGGTCTAGAGCGGTTGTGAAGGCCGTTAGGCTTTCAGGTTTGTTTTCAAATTCGATGAGCCATTCGTGTGCGCCTTGGTTTTGATCCCCAAAATAGATGGGTGCCGCCGTATAATCTTTAACCACAAGTCCGGTGCTTGCTGCTGCTGCTGCAATGGCTTTGTCCGTATTATCGACCATCACTTCTTCACCAAAGGCGTTGATGAATTGTTTGAGTCTTCCTGTTACAACAATTCGGAAGGGAGCAAGGCTCGTAAATTTGATGGTGTCACCCACTAAATAGCGCCATAAACCCCCATTGGTACTAATTACCAGCGCATAATTTTTATCAAGTTCCACTTTGTCAAGTCCAATGGTACGCGGTTTGTCTTTTCCGTATTCTTCGGTGGGCATAAACTCATAAAAAATACCATGGTCTAAAAACAAAAGCATGCCTTCTGTGCTAGGATCATCTTGGGCGGCAAAAAAACCTTCCGATGCATTGTACATTTCTAGATAGGTGCAACCAGGTCCAATTAATTTTTGAAATTGTTCTTTGTAAGGCGTAAAAGAAACACCACCATGAATGTATAATTCTAAACTTGGCCACACTTCTTTTAAAGTTTGCTTGCCAGTAATTTCTAAAATTCTTTTGATGAGTAAAAGTGTCCAAGTAGGAACACCAGAAATTGAAGTTACATTTTCTTCAATGGTAGATTGGGCTAATTGTTCAATTTTTGATTCCCACTCATCCATCAGTGCAATGGATAATTCTGGTGTGCGAATCCAATTGGCCCACATGGGTGTATTTTGAAGAAGCACAGCACTTAAATCACCCACACTTATGTCTTCATTGATTTTACTTATTTGATGACTTCCACCAATCACGAGTCCTTTACCTGTGAGTAAATCACTGTCATTATTAAAATGATAATAAAGGGCCAGTACATCTTTTGCGGCTTGGTAATGACAATCTTCTAAACTTTCTTCAGTGATTGGAATGAATTTACTTTTGTCTGAAGTGGTGCCGCTACTTTTTGCAAACCACTTTACAGGCGTATTCCATAACACTTGCTCTTCTCCCTCAAAAAGCCTATCAATAAAGGGTTTCAGGTCTTCATATTCACTAATGGGAACGGCTTCTTTGAATTTTCGAATGTTAAATATTTCGTTGAAACCATATTTTCTACCATAGGCAGTGTACTGTCCATGCGTCACTAAATCTTGTAATACTTCTCTTTGTGTTGCAACAGGATTCGCTACCCATCTTTCAATGTGCGCTATTCTTAATAAGGCAAGTCGGGATATGGCAGGACTTAAAAATTTCATGTGAATTAAAGCTTGGCTTCTTTTCCCATTTCAATAATCCAATCTTTTCTACGAAGCGTAAAATTGGTTCCTAAATACAAACGTCTAACGTCTTCGTCTTCTGCTAATTCTTCGGCAGTTCCGTGTTTAAATATTTTCCCTTCAATTAAGAGGTAGGCTCTATCACAAATGGATAAGGTTTCATTTACGTTGTGGTCAGTAATTAAGATTCCTATATTTTTTGTTTTTAATTTAGCTACTACCATTTGAATATCTTCTACGGCAATTGGGTCAACACCCGCAAATGGTTCGTCTAATAAAATAAATTTAGGATCTACGGCAAGTGCTCTAGCAATCTCTGTTCTTCTTCTCTCGCCACCGCTTAAACTATCTCCATTATTTTTTCGAACGAGTTGTAAATTAAATTCGTCCAGTAAAGATTCTAATTTTAATAACCTTTCTTCTTTAGAAAGCTTCGTCATTTCAAGTACGGCTAAAATATTGTCTTCTACACTGAGGCTTCTAAAAACACTAGCTTCTTGTGGTAAGTAACCAATGCCCATTTGCGCTCTTTTGTACATGGGAAGCTTTGTAATGTCTTCTTCATTTAAAAACACAGCGCCTTCGTCCGGCTTAATGAGCCCAACCACCATGTAAAATGTAGTTGTTTTGCCAGCACCGTTGGGTCCTAGTAAACCTACAATTTCACCCTGTTTTACGGTTACGCTAACATTGTTTACAACGGTTCTGCCCTTGTAACTTTTTTGGAGCGCACTTGTATGTATGATTCCGTTCAAAATAGTTGCTTTCTACAAAAATAGGGCTTCTAACCCTCTTCTGTATCAGGTTTTGAGGCCCTAAGCCCTTTTTATAAAGCCATTTTGGCTGTATATTGCAACAATTTTAATATTTGCCCCCCACAAAGCAGCAATCATGAAAGTAACGGATCATTTACAGCAGGCAAAAGACACCCTTATTTCTTTTGAAGTGTTACCTCCATTAAAAGGTAAAACCATCAATACTTTATACGAACATTTAGACCCCTTAATGGAGTTTAAACCTTCTTGGATTAATGTAACCTACCACCGTAGTGAAACCATGTTCAAGAAAAAAGTGGATGGCACTTTTGAAAAAGTAGAAGTACGTAAGCGCCCAGGTACGGTGGGTATTTGTGCGGCTATCATGAATCACTATCAAGTAGACGCTGTTCCGCACATTATTTGTGGCGGTTTTACAAAAAGAGAAACCGAAGATGCACTTATTGATTTGGACTTTTTAGGCATTGATAATGCACTTGTACTCCGCGGTGATGCTGCTAAAAATGAATCATCATTTGAACCTGAAAAAGATGGCAATCATTTTGCCATTGATTTAATCAAGCAGGTAAATAATATGAACAATGGGGTTTATTTAGATGAAGACATTAAAAATGGTGGCCAAACAAAATTTTGTGTAGGCGTTGCCGGTTATCCTGAAAAACATTTTGAAGCACCGAATTTAGAAATTGATTTAAAACATTTAAAAAATAAAGTGGATGAAGGCGCAGGCTACATCATGACACAAATGTTTTTTGACAATCAAAAATTTTATGATTTCGTGAAAGCCTGTAGGGATATGGGTATCAGCGTTCCTATCATTCCAGGACTTAAGCCAATTACCAATAAAAAACAACTCTCTGTTTTACCTCGAATATTTCATGTAGACATTCCTACAGATTTATCCAATGCGATTAATAAATGTAAAACAGATGCCGATTGCGAGCAAGTTGGAACTGAATGGTTGATACAACAAAGCAGAGAGCTCAAAGCATTTGGTGTTCCTGTATTACACTATTATACGCTCGGAAAACCTAAAGTAATTTATAACGCCGTTAAAGAACTGGTGTAATTATTTGGTAGGCTGTTTTTTGCTTTTTACTTGTATAATATCATCAAACTGCTCAATCGTTAATTGCTTGGCAATGATGCGCTTGTCTTTGTCTAGTAAATAAACAGTTGGTGTTTTATAAATATCATAAAGCTGTCTATAATTAGCCCTGCCCGCTTTTTCATCTGCCTCTTTTGCTGCTTTTGTTTGGTAGGCATGTATCCAGTTTTTCAAGTTTTTTTCTGTTACAAACTTTTTCCATGCTGCTTGTTCGGCGTCGTATATATTAACCCCAAGCATGGTCATACCAACGCCTTTCCACTTGGCTCTATAAAAAGAGTCTAACCTCGGTAATTCTTCTTTACAATGCCCGCAATTAGGATCGTAAAATACCACCATGGTATAATTTGAAGGAATCTTATAGAGCGAAACGGCTTTACCTACCGAATCCACCAAATCCAGTGCTGCTGCAGGTAATCCGAGTTGATTGGCCATTAAACTATAGGCTCTTTCGGTCACTGTTTTTCGCGACGCTGGATTTAAAATAACCGTGTCTCCCTTTGCATAAAAATTTTCAAATAAATACACAAACACTTTGTCTTGACCCATAAATTCCGGTGCCATGTATTTGTTGGTAAACTTGGTAAGCAGGTACGGATATATTTCTTTACCTGTTTTTGCCATGAGTAACATGTACTTCACTTCTTCAATAAGGGAGTCTGGTTCTGCAGAAACATAGTACTTAAAATATTCGTCTAATTTGGCTTCAAAAAATGGTGTTCTTAAGAGTCTGTCATCATTAAAAAGTACATCATCCCAAAAATGATTTTTCACAAATCGGTACGGTGCTAACGAATCCGGTTTTCCATTAACGATAGGCACAGCAGGCGCTACAGGGCGTTTCATCGCGCTAAAAAGCATGGATAACAAAGAGCCAGGATATTTTTTAACAATGTCGTTTCTATATGCTTCTACCAGCTTATCTACCTTACCGTATTCATCTGCTAAGCGGGTAGA
Organism: Bacteroidota bacterium; assembly: GCA_041179065.1. Classification (GTDB taxonomy): domain Bacteria; phylum Bacteroidota; class Bacteroidia; order Chitinophagales; family Chitinophagaceae; genus Sediminibacterium. Next base: position 17,277 of record JBEGUD010000228.1, read on the forward strand.
ATCGGCTTTTGTTTTAGCAGCATTAAATTCGTTTCTAATGTTTTGTAGTTGCTGCCCTTTTTCTGAAGAAAAACCAATGTAAGCCTTAAATAAATCGTTGTCTCTTGAACCCGTAATGGTTGCTTTTTCTTTAACAGTTGTGTCTCCTTCAATATTGAAATGCTGAACATCGTCCATCAAAAACTCAAATTGTTTGGTGATTTGCGGCGTCACTACAAAGTATACCCCACTCGTTAATTTAGTATCCCCTTTAAATACGCCTTGTCCGGTGGCGTCTAACATGGTGGAGTCTACAAGTACTAGACTTTTTCCATAATAACTCCCTATATAAACTTTACAATTGGTAAGTGGCTTTAACTTGATAGAAATGCGCCTACCAGCAGGTTTAGTTTGTGCGTCAATGACGCTACTCAAACAAAGCATTGTAATTAAGGCTAAACAAGATTTTGCAAAAAAGTTCTTCATACTATTAAATTCTATGCAAATTTAGGTATTTAGATCATGCCGCCTCTCAAAGCGTCTTATATTTGCATGCAGTGAGAAAACAAAAGAAACAACCCATTTTAGAACAGGTATTGGTGGAAAATTATGCTGCCGAGGGTAAGGCGTTGGCCCGTGTAGATGGCAAAGTGATATTTATTGAAGGCGCTGTACCTGGCGATGTTGTAGACGTGCAACTCAAAAAAAATAAAACCGATTGGGCAGAAGGCTTTGTTGTGGCCTATAGGTCGTATTCTGAAGACCGGGTACAACCATTTTGTGCGCATTTTGGTGTGTGCGGTGGATGCCAGTGGCAAATGCTTCCTTATGCAAAACAACTCGTGTATAAGCAACAACAAGTAACGGATAACTTAACCAGAATTGGCCGCATACAGTTACCGGAGATCCAGCCCATTATTGGCGCTAGTCAAACGGAGCTCTACCGCAACAAAATGGAATATACGTTTGCTACAAAAAAATATATTCCTTCCGAAGAATTTAGAGCCTTAAAAGCAGCAGGTGCCGATTTTTCCAATCAGCCGGGTGCCGCTGGTTTTCATGTGCGTGGATTTTTTGACAAAGTAGTAGAAGTAGATACTTGTCATTTGCAAGAAGAGCCAACCAACCTGATTCGTAAAATGGTGGCTAAGTATGCGCTTGATCATGATCTTCCATACTACGATGTAAAGCAGCACACGGGATGGTTGCGTAATATGTTTGTGCGTAACACCACAACCGGTGAACTCATGATCAATGTTGTATTTGGTTACGAAGATGAACCACACCGTCTTGCATTACTAGATCAGTTGCTCGAAGCGTTTCCTGCAATCACTACCTTACTTTATACGATTAACACAAAACGAAATGATAGTTTGTATGACCTACATCCAATAACCTATTTTGGAAACGGTAGCATCACCGAAAAACTAGAAAAATTTTCGTTTAAAATAAGTCCTAAATCATTTTTTCAAACCAATACCAAGCAGGCCGAAAAACTCTATCAAGTAACGCGTGCATTTGCAGAGCTCGATGGGTCGCAGGTAGTGTATGACCTTTATTGTGGTACCGGAAGTATTGGTATTTTTTTAAGTGAAGGTGCAAAAAAAGTAGTGGGTGTAGAAGTAGTAGCTGATGCTATTGAGGACGCTAAAATTAATGCGGCACTCAACAATTTGCAGCATACAGCATTTTTTGCGGGTGACGTTATCGATATTGTAGACGATGCCTTTTTTGCTACGCATGGTAAGCCTGACGTGATTATTACAGATCCACCAAGAGCGGGGATGCACGATAAGCTCGTAAAAAAATTATTAGAAATAGCAGCGCCTACCATTGTATACGTTAGCTGTAATCCTGCCACACAGGCTAGAGATTTAGCACTCCTTGATGAAAAATACGAGGTCACTAAAATTCAGCCAGTTGATATGTTCCCACATACACTCCATATCGAAAATGTAGTGCAGTTAAAATTAAAGTCTTTGAATCCATCATAAGATCACCTTGTTAATATATTTGTATGACAGAGTTTAGACCCGGCCGATTTGAAATTTTGCCCGTGATTATTAAAAATCTTTTAATCATTAATGGCTTATTTTATTTAGCACAAATTACTTTTCCTGAATCACCTACTGCAAATTTTAGCTTAGAAGATTTGTTTGCACTACATGCATGGCAAAGTGATTTATTTAAGCCATGGCAGTTGGTAACGCATTTATTTATGCACGGCGACTTCTATCATATTTTGGGTAATATGTTTGCACTATGGATGTTTGGATCGGTATTAGAAAACTTATGGGGTTCTGCTCGTTTTCTAACATTTTATTTGGTTTGTGGACTTGGTGCAGCACTTATTCATTTGTTGTTTTTAAATTATGAATTAACGCCACTGATTGAGGAATTTCAAACCAGAGAAAAACTAGGGCTTATCAATGAAGCAGTGGCTTTCAAATACAATCAAATCATAAATACGGCTACACTTGGTGCGAGCGGTGCAGTATTTGGTATACTTGCAGCCTTTGTTTATTTATTTCCTAATACCTATATCTATTTATACTTTTTTGTTCCGGTTAAAGCAAAGTGGGTAGGTCTTATTTATTTCGCCTTTGAAATTTATAGTGCCGTTCAAAATGCAGCTGGCGACAATGTTGCTAGATGGGCCCACGTGGGTGGCGCACTTGTAGGAT
>JBEGUD010000229.1:0-5080 GCA_041179065.1 Bacteroidota bacterium
CCTCGGCACCAGTGCTGTCCTGAGCATCTGCGTTTAATTGTTTACGGAAAATTTGCATAAAATAACCCCGATGGTTTAATGAATTCGGGGGTGCAAAAGTATGAAAAAAGGGCTAAAAAAAACCATGAAACACCCAATAAATAATGGATTTTAGGCATTTTTTGCGGCGTCGGCAATAGACTTGGCGGCGATCCAGCCAGAGGTCCAAGCATTTTGAAAATTAAAGCCTCCTGTAATACCATCGATATCCATAATTTCACCTGCAAAATAAAGCCCTTTATGGAGCTTACTTTGCATGGTATTAGCGTCTATTTCGGATAGTTTTACCCCGCCACAAGTAACAAACTCTTCTTTAAACGTGGTTTTACCCGCTACCTTACATTCAAAGCCCGTTAATGCAATAATGAGTTTATTTTGGCCACCCGAGGTAAGCGTTGCCCAACTTGCTCCGGCATCAATCCCAGAAACGGTTAGCAAATGCTGCCATAGCCTACTAGGAAGCTCAAATGGATTACGTCCACCCATTTTACTATTTCCTTGCTCCGCTCTAATTAAGGGCCAAGCTGTGCGTAAATCCTGCTCGGCATAAGTAGGAATCCAGTTAACCCGAATGGTAAACTGATAACCCATATTAGCAAGTTCTCTAGCACCCCAAGCCGAGCATTTTAAAATAGCAGGTCCACTCATACCCCAATGCGTAATTAGCAAGGGGCCTGTAGCGGAAATTTTAGTGCCACTAATTTTAACCTGCGCCTCTGGCACACTTACACCCATGAGTTCGGTGATAGGATTACCTGGCATGTTAAATGTAAATAGTGAAGGAACGGGCGTTTCGATAGTATGGCCTGTGTTTGTAACAATATCAAATTGAGACGCTTTTGGAAATCCGCCTGTTGCTAAACAAACAAAATGAGCGTCTATATTTTCTTTGTCAGTAAGGAGTGTAAATCCAGCATCCTCTTTACTAATAATTTTTTGAATGCCAGTTTGTAACTGAACTTGAACTTTGTATTTATCCGCTTCTTTTAACAAACAATCTATAATGGTTTGCGAATTATTAGTAGTCGGAAACATCCTGCCATCCGCTTCTGTTTTTAAGTCTACGCCACGCGCAGCAAACCACTCGATGGTGTCGTTTGTATTAAACCAATGAAATGTTTTTTTTAAAAAATTTTGTCCGCGCGGATATTTTTGAACGAGTTCTGGAAGTTCAAAACAGGCATGCGTTGTATTGCATCTGCCGCCACCACTCACCTTAACTTTTGCGAGTAATTTATTGGACTTTTCTACAAGTAAAACTTGCAAGCCCGGATGCAAACGAGCTGCATTTACTGCACAAAAAAATCCTGCAGCACCACCACCTATTACTACTAATTTTTCTCGCATGATAAATGAATCAAAAAATTAATAGTAGCTGCTATTTAAATTTGTATTTGCTTTTTCTGCAGTTTCGATGATGCTAAAATCAGATAAAATAAGTGCCTCATTTCTTTTCACACAAATATCATGTTCAAAGTGAACAGACACTTTTCCGTCCTGTGTTTTTACGGTCCAGCCATCATCGTCGGTATATACTTTATGCGTACCTAAATTAATCATGGGCTCAATAGCGAGTACCAAATTCTCTTTAAGTTTAGGCCCGTTGCCACGTTTGCCATAATTAGGAACTTGCGGGTCTTCATGTAAATTTCTGCCAAGCCCATGCCCTACTAATTCACGCACAACACCGTAACCATGCTTGAATTCGGTATGTTCCTGAATCGCATAAGAGATATCACCAATACGGTTATTAACCGTTGCTTTTTCGATTCCTTTATAGAGTGACTCTTTGGTAACTTTTACAAGGTCTAAAATTTCTGGTGCTACTTCTCCTACAATAAAACTATACGCATGATCACCATGCCAACCATTTAAAATAACGCCTAAATCAATGGAAACAATATCACCATTTTTGATGGGCGTTTCGTTTGGAAATCCATGCACTACCACATCGTTAACAGAAGCACAAATATTAAACGGATACCCTCTATAATTAAAAAATGAAGGCACAGCACCATGGTCTTTTACCACCGTTTCACACAACTTATCAATTTGCAAAGTAGTGGTGCCTGGCTTAATAAAAGCAGCTACTTCTGAAAGTGCTTTACTCACTAGCAAAGCAGCCTCTTTCATGAGTGCTACTTCTGCTTCAGTTTTATACATCATACCAATATTTCTTCGGGTCATTGTTAAAAAAGAAAACCTGTCAGGCCACAAGCACTGACAGGTTTTATTATCGTTTTGTCAAATAATATTACATGCCACTTGCAGTATCAACTTGTCTGCCTTGTACACGTCCGCCTTCCATTAATCCATCGTATTGACGCATTAATAAATAGGTTTCAATTTGTTGAAGTGTATCAAGTACAACGCCTACCATAATTAATAATGAAGTACCTCCAAAGAAAGAGCTAAATCCTTGCGTTACACCTAAGCGTTGCGCAAAGCCTGGCATAATACCTACAAGTGCTAAAAAGATAGCGCCTGGTAAAGTAATTTTATCCATGATGGCTCCAATATAATCGGCAGTAGGTTGTCCTGGTTTAACACCTGGCACAAATCCGTTATTGCGTTTTAAATCTTCAGAGATTTGTTTTGGATTAAAGATAAGTGCTGTGTAAAGGAAAGTAAATCCAATTACCATGATAGAATAGATTGCCATATAAGGCCAGCTACTATGGTCATTGAATACTTTTACAATCCCTTGCGCCGAATCTAAATTGGTAAAAGAAACAAGCGTTGGTAAGAACATAATTGCTTGCGCAAAAATGATTGGCATTACACCCGCACTGTTTACTTTAACAGGTAAGAATTGACGTGCACCACCAAATTGACGGCTACCAACAATTTGTTTTGCATAGTTCACCGCAATTTTACGAACCCCTTGTACAAGTACAATAAGACCCATAATAATGGTTACTAAAATAGCAACTTCAATTAAAAATATTAAAAGTCCGCCGCCGCCTTTTTGGCCCTTTGCGCTAAACTCCTGAATAATAGATTGTGGTAAACGAGCTAAGATACCCACCATGATAATGATAGAAGTACCATTACCTAAACCTTTGTCCTGAATTTTTTCACCCAACCACATTACAAACAAAGTACCTGCTGTTAATGTGATAACGGTAGAGAACCAGAAGTAAGGCGCATACGCTGCTATGATAGCTGGCGCATAACCTGGGCTGTTTAAATAAGCAACGTAAGCACCCGCTTGGAACGCAGTAACAATAACTGTTAGGTAACGTGTCCATTGGTTAATTTTTTTACGTCCGCTATCTCCTTCTTTCTGAATTTTTTGCAATTGAGGAACCAAGATGGTCATTAACTGCATAAAAATAGAAGCAGAAATGTAAGGCATGATACCAAGTGCTAAAATAGATGCTTGAGAAAATGCACCACCTGCAAACATATCAAATATGCCAAGTAGGCCATTGCCTTGAGCAGCAGCAGAAGCCGCTTCTATTTTATTAGGATCGATACCAGGAAGGGTAATTTGCGTACCTAAACGGTATGTTAGTACAAGGGCAAGCGTAACAACAATTTTGTTACGTAGCTCATCGATTGCCCAGATATGTTTTAATGTTTGAATTAGTTTTTTCACTTAAATCAATTGTAGCGTTAATAGTATTTACCATGGCTAAGCCATTGGCAATTTACGGGAAATTACTTTACAATTTCAAGGGTTCCGCCAGAAGCTTCAACAGCAGCTTTTGCCTTGTCACTTGCAGCGTTTACCTTAAATGTAAGTTTAGCCTTTAATTCGCCATTTGCTAATACTTTTACACGATCAGTGCGGCTAATTAAACCGTTGATGTATAAGTTCTCTAAGCTAAATTCAGTGAAACCATATTTTTCAACCAATTGATCGATTTGACCAAGGTTAAACACTTTAAATTCGATACGATTGTTGTTCTTGAAGCCACGCTTAGGAACACGACGCTGAATAGGCATCTGACCACCTTCGTGACCCATTTTGCTTTTGTAACCGGCACGGCTTTGACCACCTTTGTTACCTTTTGTAGAAGTACCACCTTTACCAGATGCTTCACCACGACCAATACGGATTGCTTTGTGCGTAGATCCTTCTGCTGGCTTTAAATTGTGTAGTTTCATGTTTGTTTGATTTTGAACTTACGGGGTATCACCCCTCGCAATTGTTAAATAATAAAAATTATGAGTATCAAATTAAATAAAAATGAATCAATTGAAAAATTGACTCATTTTTATAATAACGTATACATGTTTTAAAAAGTATTAAGCGACCTCTTCTACTTTTATTAAATGGCTTACTTTGTTAACCATTCCTAAAATTTGAGGAGTTGCTTCTACTTCTTTAGATGCATTTAGTTTTCTAAGACCCAATGCAATTAAAGTTTGTTTTTGGCGCTCAGATCTGTCAATACCACTTTTGATCTGAGTTATTTTAATTTTTTTCATAACCAGAGGTTTTATCCGTTAAAAACTTTGCTTAGTTTAACACTACGTGTTTTTGCTACTTGTACAGGCTCTCTTAAAAGGCTTAATGCTTTTAAAGTTGCTTTTACCACGTTATGTGGGTTAGCAGAACCTAAACTTTTTGCTAATACGTCAGTTACACCTGCGCTTTCAAGTACTGCACGCATGCTACCACCCGCGATTACACCCGCACCGTGTGCTGCTGGCTTAATCAACACTTTAGCAGCACCTTGCTTAGCCCATTGCTCGTGCGGAATAGTTCCGTGCATAACAGGTACTTTCAAAAGGTTTTTCTTTGCATCATCAATACCTTTTGCAATTGCTTCTTGTACTTCTTTTGCTTTACCCAAACCTTGTCCTACAACACCATTTTCATTACCTACTACTACAAGCGCTGAGAAGCTGAATGTACGTCCACCTTTAGTGGTTTTAACCACGCGATTAATGGCAACTACTTTTTCTTTGAGTTCCACATCGCCAGTGGCTTTTACCTTATTTACGTTTAATTTAGACATTTATCTAACGATTAATTGTTGTTAGCAAAATTAGAATTGAAGACCGGCTTCTCTCGCACCATCAGCCACAG
>JBEGUD010000230.1:0-14449 GCA_041179065.1 Bacteroidota bacterium
ATTTATGCGATTGTGCTAGCAGGTTTTTTAATGCTATGCGCATCGGTGAGTGTTTTATTTGTATATGACCCTGGTGCATCAAAACTGGCCAGTAAATAATTGATTGAATTTTGAAAATAATAAACATGAAAAAAATTATTTCTTTTGTATTCCTTCTGTGTTTTGTTAGTGCTGCTTTTGCACAGCAAGTGACCATGTATCCTACCAATTGGTTTGTGGGCATGAAACTAAATAAGGTACAAGTGCTTTTAAGAAGCACAGATCCTGGTTTCTCAAAAGCAAAATTTGAGGTAAAATATCCGGGTGTTACATTAACCAAATCACACGCTTTTACCAACGGGAAATACGTGGCGCTTGATCTTACCATTGCACCTACAGCAAAAGCGGGTAATGTAAAAATTAGTGCTACAAACGCCGGTAAAGTAACCGTATACGACTGGGCTTTGTTAAATAGAAGAGAAGGCAACGGAACAAAATTTGCACAAGGGGTACGTAGTGAAGATGCGGTTTATTTACTCATGCCAGACCGCTTTAGCAACGCCGATAAAACCAATGATGCATTTAAAGACATGCGTGATAGTGTTGCCAATGCAGGTGATATACTCCTTCGACATGGAGGTGATTTAAAAGGGGTAGAAAATCATTTAAATTATATCAAGGAACTAGGTATGACATCTATTTGGATGTGTCCTATTATTGAAAATGATATGCCACAAAGTAAAGAAGCGGCAGGCTGGATGAGTGGTTACCATGGATACTGGTTTACCGATCATTACAAAGTGGATAAACGTTTTGGTGGCAACTAGGCATACAAATCTTTATCGGATGCGATGCATAAGAATGGCTTGAAATTAATTCAGGACGCGGTATATAATCATGTGGGTGATATGCACTGGATGCACAATGATGCGCCTGCACTTGATTGGATCAATCAGTGGAATAGCTACACGGGTAGTACACATAGAGAAGAAACGGTATACTCCAATAATGGAAGCGCTATTGATAAAAAGAAAATGTTAGATGGTTGGTTTGTTCCACATTTACCGGATGTAAATCAGCGTAACCCTTATGTTTCTAATTATTTAGTTCAGCATGCCATTTGGACCACCGAAACATTTGGGGTTGATGGTTGGAGGGTAGATACCTATAAATATTGCGATGAAGCGTTTATGAACCGTGTAAACGATGCATTAATGCTTGAATATCCAAAGCTTACCATTTTTGGAGAAACAGTTTCTAGATCTGTTACGGGTACCGCTTATTTTACGCGTAATACCATGGATGTTCCATTTAAACATAATGTAGAAGGTGTTACTGATTTTCCAGTCCATTACAGTTTCTTAGATGCCGTAAACCAGCCATTTAGTTGGGACAATGGATTGTCTAAATTATATGTGACTTTATCGCAAGATATATTGTATAAGAACCCGTTAAACAATAGTATTTTCTTAGACAATCACGATAACAACCGCTTTTTATCGATGGTGGGAGAGGACTATAATAAATTTAAAATGGGTATTGGTTTATTGTATACAACCCGTGGTATTCCGCAGTTGTATTATGGTACAGAAATTCTCATGAAAAACTTTATGAACCCAAGTGATGCCATGGTGCGTCTAAATTTTCCGGGTGGATTTCCGGGCGATGCGGTTAATAAATTTGAAGCTAGTGGCAGAAACGCAAAAGAAAATGACGCCTTTAATTTTGTAAAAACAATCGCCAATTTTAGAAAAGGATCACCTGCATTAACAAAGGGTAGTACTACTATGTTTGTTCCTAAAGATGGCTATTTTGTTTATTTCAGAAAAGCAGACAACCAAACCATCATGTGTGTGGTAAATAGTAACGACAAAGCACAAGATGTTCAGTTTTCTGATTATGCCGAACTAACAAATGGTTTTAAGGGTGGAAAAGAAGTGGTAACGGGCTATCAAGTGGGCGCTCAATTTTCTATTCCTGCAAAGCAAATATGGATTATTGAATTGAATAAATAAAGGTTGTACCTTACACCAAACAACTAAATTGGCAACTGAAAATTCTTTACAACCAGCAAAAGCATCTGTTTGGGAATACTCCTTATTTTCAGAGACGGATGTGCGTAATTTTCAGGCGGGCACGCATTACCAGTTGTATCAGCTGTTTGGTAATAAGCAAATAGAGGTACAGGGAACGAGCGGTACCTATTTTGCAGTTTGGGCACCAAGTGCTACCGCTGTTTTTGTTACTGGTAATTTTAATGGATGGAATGAAATGTCTCATCCGCTGCATGTTAGGCCAGATTCATCTGGTATTTGGGAAGGTTTTATTCCAGATGTAGCAGCGGGGGAACTCTATAAATATCATATTCACGGATTTGAAGGCGTACAGCTTAATAAAGCAGATCCCTTTGCACATTACGCCGAAAAAAGACCGGATACCGCATCCATTACTTGGCAAACAAATTACCATTGGTCCGATCAAAATTGGATGGAGCATCGTAAAAATAAAAATGCATTAGATGCACCCATATCGGTGTACGAAATGCATTTGGCCAGTTGGATGCGTCCTTTTCCTTCCGATGAGGGAAGTTACAATACCTATGCGCAAATAGCGGAAAGGTTGGTGCCTTATGTTTTAGAAATGGGTTTTACGCATATCGAGCTCATGCCTGTTATGGAACATCCATTTGATGGAAGTTGGGGTTATCAGGGCACTGGATTTTTTGCACCGACTTCTAGGTTTGGAAACCCGCAAGATTTTGCTGCATTTATAAATGCTTTTCATAACGCTGGCATTGGTGTTATTTTAGATTGGGTACCATCGCATTTTCCGTACGACGCACACGGTCTTTATTTATTTGATGGATCGCATACCTACGAATACGCAGATATGCGCAAAGGGTTTCATCCCGATTGGAATTCTTATATTTTTAATTATAAACGCGGTGAAGTAAAATCATTTTTAATTAGTAGCGCCCGTTTTTGGATAGATAAATTTCATATCGACGGACTCCGGGTAGACGCCGTTAGTTCTATGCTGCGTCTCGATTATAGCAGAACAGCAGGAGCCTGGGAGCCCAACGAATTTGGAGGTGATGGTAATTTAGAAGCGGTTGCATTTATCAAAGATTTAAATGAAACACTCTACCGCGATTTTCCGGATATTCAAACCATTGCAGAAGAAGCCACCGATTGGCCGGGTGTTAGTAAGCCAACGTCTATGGATGGACTTGGTTTTGGTATGAAATGGATGATGGGATGGATGCATGATACCCTAGATTATTTTAAAGCAGATCCGCTCATGCGTTCCGGGCTTCAAGACAAATTTTCATTTAGTATGATGTACTATTATGATGAAAATTTTATGCTACCCTTAAGTCATGATGAAGTGGTACATGGTAAGAGCCCGATGATTTATAAGATGCCTGGTGACGAGTGGCAGAAGTTTGCCAATTTAAGGCTACTCTATACCTACATGTATATGCATCCTGGTGCCAAGCTCTTGTTTATGGGCAATGAGTTTGCTGCCACCACCGAATGGAATTATAAAACAGAACTTCCTTGGCATTTGCTAGCGCATCCAAGTCATGGCGGTATGAAATATTGTGTACAAAAACTCAATGAGTTGTATACCTCGAAACCTGCTTTGTATGAACTTCAATTTGATCCCGCTGGTTTTGAATGGATAGACTTACAGCACAGATCCGAATCTGTGATGGCATTTAAACGTAAAGGAAAAAATCCTGCTCATGATATTGTTGTCATTATCAATGCAACACCTGTTGTAAGGCATGATTGGAAAATAAGTGTGCAAGGAAAACAGGAGTGGCAGGAAATATTTAACAGTGACCATCAAGACTTTTGGGGAACGGGTGTTGTCTACAATCCATTGGTGCCATGTGTTTGCGTGGATGCTCACAAAAAGTGGTATGAACTTACTTTACAGTTGCCTGCTTTGAGCGCGGTTGTTTTGCAGTAATTAGTTGACAATTGGTAATTGCAAACAAAATGTGGTACCCTTTCCAAGTTCTGTTTGTTTGATAAATAATTTGCCCTGGTGGTAACTTTCCATAATTCTTTTGCTCAGCGGAAGTCCGAGTCCCCAACCACGTTTTTTGGTGGTGTAACCTGGTTCAAAAATCTGATTTGCAGTTTCACTATCCATGCCTTTGCCGGTATCTGTAATTGTAATAATCACTTGATTGTTTTGCACCGTAGCTAAAATGGTAATTTTACCAGCGCCTTCTGTAGCATCAAGTGCATTTTTAATTAGATTTTCTAATACCCAGTCAAAAAGTGGAGCTGAAAGCATTACAAAAACTTGGGCAGGTAAATTGCATTCAAATACAACCTGCTTACTGGACCTGAGTTTCATGTAAGCTACCATTCGTTCAATTTCAATAAATGGATTGCTACGTGTAAGTTGTGGGGCACTTCCTATTTTTCCAAAACGATCCGAAATAAGTTGCAATCTTTCAATGTCTTTTTCAATCTCAAAAACAATGGGGTCCTTGGTTTCTTTTTCTTTTAATAAAGTAATCCAACCCTGAAGGCTAGAAACCGGCGTTCCAAGTTGGTGTGCCGTTTCTTTGGCCATACCTAGCCATAATTTATCCTGCTCATTTTTATACCGTGAACGTAATGTGCTTACTGCAATAAAAACAAATAAAGCCACAACAAGAAGTTGAATATAAGGATACCATTCTACTTCTTGTAATAGTTTACTAGGACCGTAATAATAGTGGTTGGCTGTATATGGCGAATCACTAATAACCACTACGATGGGTTCTTTGGAAAACTTTTTAAATTCCGCTAACTTTTTTGTCAGATACAAGCTGTCTGATGCAATGCTTGCCGAGTCGAGGTTAAGCGCGTTGCCGGTAGGAGTCCCATTTTCACTGGTTTCAATGATGGGGATGTCTTCGTTGTCGGCACTAATTTGTGTGGCAAGATTTAAGTTACTACTGTCTTTGCTACTTAAAATGGTTTGTTGCGCTTGTATCCATTCGCGCACATATTTTTTTTCGGTGTTTGCAATTTTACTTGCTACATAGGTCGAATAAAATATAGTGGCGCATACAAAAAGTATGGCAATAAATACGAGTAAGCCCGACCATTTATATTGTTTCATGGTCAATTAAAACAAGCCACCTTTTTTAAGGCTTGTTACACCTTCTCCAATTTTAAATCCGTTGTTATAAATTTCAATTTTATAATTCCCCATTTGAAATGCGGCTGTTTGTTTCCAGTCAAAGCTAACTTGGCTCGCTTTTCCAGTCTCATAATTTACACTTACCTTACTCGTGTAGCTTCTGTTTCCTTCTTCTCTAGTGTTAAAAGAAGCACCTTCAGAAATGGCTTTGCCATCAGGACCGGTAACACATACATAAATGTCTTTGTTTCCTGATGCCGCAATTCTGTTAGGGTCTAGTGTAAATGAAATGCGGATAAGGTCGGCACGTTTTGCAGATGTGGTTGCTTTTGCAGCACCATTGTTTTTTACATTCAGTGCTGCGATACCAATATTTGATGCGTGTAGGGTAGAAGCTACATCTACTTTTTCGTCAAGTTCTTTTTTAGTAGCAGATAAGTTTTGCTCTAAATTTTGTTTATCGTTGGTGAGTTGAGATTTTTCGGTATTTAATTGCTCGTTGGCAACAGTGAGTTGTTTGTTTTCTCCTTTTAATTTTTCAATTTCAGCAAACAAGCCCTCTACTTTACCATTTAATTCAAGAATCATTTGACGGGCTAAAGATAAATCTGCATCTGACGCTTTTTTATTTTTAATGATCGCGCTGATATTTGATTTTAGTTGCTGAATTTCATTGCCTCTATCTGCAAGGGCGCCTTGTAATTGACTGTTGTTGAGTGTTAATGAGTCAGCTTTAGCAGCTACTAAATCGTAGGCTTCTTGGATGGCACCTCTGCTACTATCCACAAATTGGATTTTTGTTTCCATCAGGGTAACAGTGTCTTGGTGCTGGTTATTGCTGTATAAAAAATAAGCCCAGCTACCAACTAGGGCTACTACTAAAAAAATGATAATTCCTTTATTGTTACTATTGTTTCCGTTGCTTGTAGACATATGTATTTGTTTTGCTGCAAATTAAATAAAATCGCTTGAAACCAACCTAGTTTTAGCATTTTGATACAATTTTCTAGCATCTTTGCAGTATGTCTGCCGAAAAAATCATTGCTGATTGGAAAAAAGGGAACTTCAAGCCTATATATTGGCTAGAAGGTGACGAGCCTTTTTTTATAGATCAAGTGGTGCATTATGCCGAGCATAAAATTTTAACCGAGGCTGAAGCTAGTTTTAACCTTTCTATTTTTTATGGGAAAGATGCCGATTGGTCATCGGTGGTGAATGCTTGTATGCGCTACCCCATGTTTGCAGACAAGCAGGTGGTTATTTTAAAAGAAGCGCAGCAAATGCGTGATATTGAAAAATTAGAATCATACATTGACAATCCGTTGGCTTCTACCATTTTTGTGGTGAGCTTTAAAGAAAAAAAGGTAGATGGTCGTTCTAAATTAGCCAAAACCCTAAAGTCAAAAGGGGAGATGTTATCTACTAAAAAAATGTATGATAGTCAGCTTCCAGAATGGGTCAATCAAATGGTGGCGTCACATCAATTAACCATTGCACCTAAAGCGCTTCATTTGCTTGTAGATCATATTGGGAATGATTTGAGTAGGCTGCAAAATGAAGTAGAAAAGTTAGCTGTAAATTTAGCGGGCCGAAAAAATATTACAGAAGACGATATCGAAAAATACATTGGCGTTAGTAAAGACTTTAATGTTTTTGAACTTCAGGATGCGCTAGGTAAAAGAGACCTCGCTAAAACCATTCGCATCATTCATTATTTTGAGGCCAATCCTAAGGCGGCGCCCATTCAAATGATACTGCCTGCGCTCTACAATTATTTTAGTAAAGTATTTATGCTGTACAGTCTTCCAAGTATTACAGAACAGTCTGCAGCTGCGGCGCTTGGTGTAAATCCGTTTTTTGTAAAAGAATATATTGCTACTGCGCGCCGTTATGATTATGAGGGTGTCGAAAAAGTATTACTACTGCTGCATCAATACAATTTAAGAAGCATTGGCGTGCACGATGCCGGAACATCTGACGCTGGTTTGCTAAAGGAGCTAGCCGTTAAAATGATTGCTTAATTACTGATTGATTAAACAGCGCCTTGCAGTAAGGCTGCGGCTTTGTTTTTGTCTTGTAAAAGTTGTGCTTTTAAACCTTCCAATCCTTCAAATTTTACTTCGCCTCTTAAATAATAATAGAGTTCAACTTTTAGTTGTGCACCATAAATATCCGCGTCAAAATCAAAGATATTTACTTCTACCACTCTTTTTTTACCGTCTATAGTAGGCCTTACACCAATATTCATCATACCAGCATACACTTCTTTTTCTTCATTGATCGTAACTCTAACTGCATAAACGCCATCGCTCGGAATCAATTTTTCTTCAGAAGCGATATGCAAATTAGCGGTTGGATAGCCAATGGTTCGACCTATTTTATTTCCTTCTACAATAAGGCCGTCAAAAAAATAAGGATACCCTAAAAAAGTATTAGCGGTTTCAATATCGTGTGCTGCAATTGAGGCTCTTATTTTTGTAGAACTCACCACCGATTCTTCTAATACCTGCTCAGAAATTTCATTCACCACAAATCCTTGTTCTTTTCCAACTTGTTCTAATAAATGAAAATCACCCAGTCGGCCTTTACCAAAGTGGTGATCATATCCAATCACTACGGTGTGAGGTTTAAAAAATGCCACAATAAAATCTGTGATGTATTCTCTGGCACTTAAATTAGAAAAATGATGATCAAAAGGAACGACTACCAAATGATCGATACCCGCTTTATCTAATAAATTTATTTTTTCTTGTAATGTGGTTAAAAGCTTTACATCGCCAGGTACCGACGAAACAATTTTACGCGGGTGGGGGTGAAAAGTAATGATGACTGTTTCACCATTTACCTGATTAGCGGTTTCCCTCAGTTGCTGCAAGATTTTTTGATGCCCCTTGTGCACCCCGTCAAAAGTGCCAATTGTAAGCACGGCATTGTTAAAACTTGGTAAAGAAGGGGCTAGTTCGTAGTGGACTTTCATAATCAGCGGCAAAAATAAGCGGGAAAATCCAATCTTAAGCCATTTGCGACTATACTCTTTCTGTCTTTTGCTTACCTTTGCCATGGATACCGGTTTTTGTTCATTTTTATTCTATACCAATGTCTTTATACGCTAAACGAGGGGTTTCGGCTCAAAAGGAAGAAGTACACGCTGCCATTCAAAAGCTCGATCAAGGATTGTATCCGCATGCTTTTTGTAAAATGTACCCCGATTACTTGATGGGGGATGATAATTATGTAAATATCATGCACGCCGATGGTGCTGGTACCAAAAGTATTTTAGCGTATTTGTATTGGAAAGAAACGGGTGATGTGTCTGTGTGGGAGGGTATCGCTATTGACGCGGTTGCCATGAATTTGGATGACTTACTTTGTGTCGGTGTAACGGACAATATTTTATTTTCTTCGACCATCGATCGCAAT
This sequence comes from Bacteroidota bacterium, assembly GCA_041179065.1. Taxonomy (GTDB): domain Bacteria; phylum Bacteroidota; class Bacteroidia; order Chitinophagales; family Chitinophagaceae; genus Sediminibacterium. The sequence continues at coordinate 8,551 of JBEGUD010000230.1, forward strand.
AAAAAAGTAATTCCTGGATCTGTTTTAGAAGCAGTTATCAATGGAACGCAATCTTTTTTTGATACACTTGCAAGTTATGGTGTACAGGTTCATTATTTAGGAGGCGAAACTGCCGATGTAGGGGATGTGGTAAGAACCATTGCTGTAAACGGAACCATGCAAAGTAGATGGCCAAAGTCTCAATTAATTACCAACCAAAATATTGCTGCTGGTGATGTAATAGTTGGTTTTGCAAGTTCGGGCAAGGCGACTTATGAAAAGGAATACAACAGTGGGCTTGGTAGTAATGGTTTAACCAGTGCTAGACATGATGTGCTTAGTAATTACTATGCCACTAAATATCCTGAAACCTTTGAGCCTACACTTGATCGTGATGTTGTTTATTTAGGAAAAAATAAAATGACGGATACCCTTACTATAGATGGTTTTGCAGACCCTATATCAATTGGGAAACTACTTTTAAGTCCTACCAGAACCTATGCGCCGCTCGTTAAAAAAATACTGGATACGCATTTTAGTGATATTCATGGTATGATACATTGTAGTGGTGGTGGACAAACCAAGTGCATGAAATATTTGCCTACTACTTTAAAAATTATAAAAGATAATTTATTTACGCCGCCAGCTATTTTTAATTTGATACAGGAAAATGCAGGGTCGGATAATAAAGAAATGTATCAGGTATTTAATATGGGTCACCGCTTAGAAATTTTCACCAACGAAAAAACAGCAGCAGCGCTAATTGCTATTGCTGCGGAGTTTAATATAGATGCTCAAATTGTAGGTCGTGTAGAGGCTGCGGCAAAGTCAAGCTTACACTTACATACCTCAACCGGTATTATCGATTTTGAATATTAAAATATTTTTATGTCAGAAACAGTTGTATCCATTAACCAAGCTAAAATTTATCAAGGCACTAATTTGATATTGGATGATGTAAATTTTACGGTGCAAAAAGGTGAGTTTGTATACCTTGTTGGAAAAACAGGAACCGGTAAAAGTAGTTTATTGAAAACATTGTATGGGGAGCTCGCATTACAGCATGGAACTGGCTCTGTGGTTGGGTTTGACTTAAAAGATATGGACTGGAAAAAAGTGCCTTTTTTACGCCGAAATTTAGGTGTTGTATTCCAGGATTTTCAATTATTGACCGATCGTAACGTGCATGAAAATTTACGCTTTGTGTTGCAGGCAACAGGTTGGCAGGATGAGCGTTTAATTGAAGAAAAAATCAATGACGTTTTAGATAAGGTAGGGCTTAAAAGCAAAGGATTTAAAATGCCTTTTGAAATGAGTGGTGGTGAGCAGCAGCGTGTAGATATTGCACGTGCGCTTTTAAATTCTCCCAAATTAATTTTAGCGGATGAGCCTACAGGTAATCTAGATCCTGAAACCAGTGATGAAATCATGCAACTTCTTATTCATATTGCAAAAGATTACGGGACCGCAGTAATTATGGCTACCCACGATTTTATTGTAATTAATAGATATCCTTCTCGTATTTTAAAAACAGAGGGCGGGAAAGTGTTGGATAGCGGTGCACTATAAATAATTTGGTTTCATTGATTCGTTAGCCCCAAATGATAGTGGCACATTCTTTGGCCAGCATATCGTTTGTTTTTTCTGTGGCAATCAATCTTTTTCTTGTTTCAATTTCTTCTTCCGAAAATGGATGGTGGTAGAGTTGAATAATGATTTCTTGAAACGCATTTGCGGAGGTTCCCTGGTGGTAGCAAGCTCCCAGCGTACTGGTTGCGGATTTAGTGTTTGTTAAGCAGTGCCTTCCATTTTTTACACCTTCTAGTAGTGCTTCATCGGCTCCCCCCTTGATAAAGGAAGGCTGTATGATAATTTGTGCTTTTTCAATCATATCCTGGCGCTCGGAGCTCGAAGGATTGGCTACAATGCAGGTATGTGGCTGGCTATGGGCAAGCGCAACCAAGCTAGGCGATGGGTTATTGCCCGTAATTACAAATGGCACTTTTAGGTTATGGAACACATGGGTTAATAGCCAGCGGGCTGTTTTGTGCGTAGCTGCATCTGATAGGTTGCCTTGAAAGAGGCAGTAATTCCCAAGTCCTGTTTTACTACTGATGCTAGTATTGCTATTTTTAAAAGGAGCTAGAATTTGAATATTGCCCCCTAAAAATAAATCATCTAGTATTTGTTTATCAGTTTCAGATGTGACAATCCAGTTAACGCGCGGGTTTATTTTTTTGAGTATTCTTTTGGACAAGACCGCTTCTCTTTGATAAAAGAGTTTTTTTAATAGGGCACTGCTCCGCTCTTGGAGGTACCTAAAATAGTTAGGTGCATAGGTGAGTAGCCTCACCCAAATTTTTCTATGTTCCAGTTCCGTAGATAAAGCCAGGCCGCATGGCCCCATTCCTTCTATTAAAATGGGGAAATTGTTTTCTTTTAAATCGTTAATGAGTTGCGTATGCAGATACTTGCTAGTAGCATAGGGTGCCGAAAATGAAAAATTTAGATGCCCTTGATGGATCGGATATGATTTGATGGAGCTGCAAATTTTTGCAAGTTGTAGGTTAGTGGCTTTATCAATAGTTGGGTCTGATTCGCTAAAAGTGTACAGATGCACCTGGATACCTGCAGCCGATAAAGCTTCCAATAACCAGTAAGTTTGCTGCGCGTCACCCAGGGTGCTTTGGCAGGGGATATGACCGGATATGATGTTGAGGCTTCTTTGCATGGGGGTATTTATCAACAACAAGTGCTGCCTTTGTTTGTTCACCAACTAGGGTAAAAACAAGTCATTTTTGTTGACAAATAGGCGTAATTACGGGGTCAATTCCAACTTATTTTTCCACGAAACCTATCTCATTTTTTATTGTATCAAAAGGCTATAAATAATTGGTATACAATAATTTATAACTATCTTATTGTTAATTAAATATATCTAAATTTAACTTCTCCACCTGTTATTAACAAACCTGTAATTTTTACTATCATTTTTACCTGTTTTAATGTAAGTTCGCGGGTATTAAAAGAATAGAAAAGTGAGATTAAAATCGTTAGAAATCAAAGGGTTCAAAAGTTTTGCTGACAAAACAGTGGTAACATTTGACGAAGGGATCACTGGGATTATTGGGCCCAATGGTTGTGGCAAAAGTAATATTATCGATAGCATCAGGTGGGTTATTGGTGAACAAAAGATATCGGCGTTAAGAAGTGAAAACTTGGATGCACTCGTTTTTAACGGTAGCAAAACTAGAAGTGCGAGTGGACTCGCGGAAGTGAGTTTGACTTTTGAAAACACAAAAAATTTACTCCCTACCGAGTTTAGCACTGTAACCGTTACGCGTAGATTTTATAAAAACGGAGAGAGTGAATACCGCCTCAACGATGTTAGTTGTCGTTTAAAAGACATCCACAATTTGTTTTTGGATACGGGTGTAAGCACCGATAGTTATGCCATCATCGAACTTGGCATGGTGGATGATATTATCAAGGATAAAGAAAATAGCCGCCGAAGAATGCTTGAGCAAGCAGCGGGTATTACCATTTACAAAACCAGAAAAAAGGAAGCTAAAAATAAATTAGATGCTACTGAGCAGGATTTGGCGCGTATCGAAGATTTGTTGTTTGAAATCAACAACCAATTAAAGACCCTCGAAAATCAGGCTAAAAAAGCGGAAAAGTATTTTGAAATCAAGGGTGAGTTTAGAGAAGTTTCTATCGAGCTGGCTAAAGCAGCACTCGAAGGCTTCAATATCACGTACAAGGAGCTCAACGAGCAACAAGACCTTGAGGTGAACAAGCGCGTGCAGTTAGAAGCTGAGATTGCAGTTGAAGAAGCGGCACTCGAACAGGAAAAAGTAGGTTTTATTGAAAAAGAGCGTGCGCTTCAGAGCATGCAGCAGGCTTTTAACGATTTACTCCAAAATTTACGTGGTAAAGAAAACGATAAAAACTTAGCCACTCAAAAGCTACACTACCTCAAAGAAAAAGAAACCAATTTAAAAGAGTTTTTAGACAAGGCAACTGGTCAGGTAAAAACCATTGGTGATTCTATCGAATATACACAAATTCAGGTTGGCGAAGAAGAAGCAAAATTAGCGGAGTTACAAGACGCCGTGGAAAACGCAAAGCTTGATATCGAAAATAAGCGCCGCAGTTTTGATGAGCGCAGATCAGGTGTGGACGCTTTAAGAAATGAGTTTCAACAAATTCAAAGAGGACAGTTTGACGCCGAAAAAAAGGTAGCCGTAGCTGATACGTCTATTCAAAATTTGCAAAGAGCACAAACTCAGTTAACTGATGAGCAGTATCAACGTGCGCAGCAGTTAACGCAGTTACAAGATGCCCTAGTAGAAAAAGAAGAAAGCCTAGTAGATAAGCGTAATGTATTAGCTGATTTACAAGCGCACCAAGAAAAAACAAAGTCTAGTATTTTTGAAACACAGCAGGCACTTGAAGTGCTTCGTGCAGAGCTAGCCGAAGAAAATAGAAAATTAGACGCTAAGCGTAACGAATACAATCTTCTTAAAAGTTTAATTGACTCTATGGAAGGTTATCCTGAGAGCATTAAATTTTTGCACAACAATCCTGAGTGGAATCATTCGGCACCTATTTTATCTGACATCATTTATGTGAAGGAGGAATTTAGAGCAGCTGTTGAAAATGTGCTAGAGCCATATCTAAATTATTATGTTGTAAACAGTTTACAAGAAGGTTTACAAGCAATCCATTTATTGGACGCCAACCAAAAGGGAAAGGCCAACTTTTTCATGTTGGATAAGTTTGCCGATTTTAGATCTGAAAGTTCACAACCGGCTGGCACATTTGCTGCACTTGATGTAGTAGAAGTGGATGATCAGTATAAAAAATTAGCCCAGTACCTTTTATCCAATGTGTACATCGCCGAAAACGAAGCAGCTATTAATAATAGCAATGGCGCCATCGTGCTCGAAAAAACGGGTAAATATGTAAAAGGTAAATACACCTTAACAGGTGGTAGTGTTGGATTATTTGAAGGAAAAAAAATTGGACGTGCTAAAAATCTCGAAAAATTAGCAGAAGATATTATCGATCAAGAATCTGTTGTTAATTTATTAAAATCAGATATTCAGTTTAAGCACAACGAAGTCATTGCTTTTAGTGATCAATTAAAAGAAGGCAATATCAAGCAAACCGAAGCTGAAATCAGCCAGCTTACCAATGAGGTTTTTGCTGCTAAAAATAGAATTGAAAATTTACAAGCGGCTAGCTTAACTGCTACAGACCGCCTTGCAGACATAGAAGCACGTTTAGGAGATGAGCATGATGCCATTTCAGAAACGCGTGCCTTGCTTCATGAACTTAATGATAGTTTACAAGCAACGGCAGCGCAGGTTAGTATTGTAGAGCAGGATTATCAATTAGCCGAACAAGCATATAACGAAGCTTCTGCAACCTACAACGAAACAAATATTACATTTACGCGCCAGCAAAGTAAAATTACGACGCTCAAGCAAGAATTGTTGTTCAAGGAAAATCAGTTAACGGAGCTTATTGCACAAATCGAATCAAACACCTCGCAGCTTTCTGAAGCTTCTACCGATATTGCAGAAGGCGCTGCTGCACTCGCAGCATCTGAATCTCTTTTAGTAGAACTACTTCAACAAAAAGAAGTAGAGGAACAAAAATTAAATGAAGCAGATCAGGCTTACTATAACTTAAGAAACGCACTTCAAGAAAAGGAAAGTGAGCTACGTTTAAAGTCTAAGAGTAAGGAAATGATTGATCATTTAGTGACAGAAATCAAGGACAAATTAAACAACTTAAAACTACAGTTAGCGGGTATGAAAGAGCGCTTAAGTGTAGAATTTAAAGTTGAACTCGATGATATTTTAGACCAGCCACGTACTTCTGAAACACCGCTCGAAGAACTTCAAAATAC
>JBEGUD010000231.1:0-8078 GCA_041179065.1 Bacteroidota bacterium
TCAATTATTAGCCAATTACGGACACCGGGTTGTTAAAACCAAGTGGGCGAAAAACAAAGAAATATCGTTTTTAACGGGTCTTAAAATTATAGGACTCGACGATGTAGGGGTCATTAATAAAATTACCAATATTATTAGTGGTGATTTACGCATCAATATTGCGGGGCTTACCATTGAATCCAAAGAAGGCCTTTTTGAGGGCACCATAAAAATATTTGTACACGACAAAGAAGAGCTAGAAGCACTTGTTACTAGGCTAAAAGCCCTTCATGGGATCCAAACCGTAGACCGGTTTGACGCAGAAGCAGAAAATTAATTGTTAGTAGGGCTTCCAAGACTTATTTTTGTCCCTCAAATTTGAATTTATGGTTGACGTATTATTAGGGTTACAATGGGGTGATGAAGGAAAAGGTAAAATAGTAGATTATTTTGCACCCAATTATGATATTGTTGCGCGCTTTCAGGGCGGACCCAATGCTGGACATACTTTATATGTAGAAGGCAAAAAAATGGTACTTCACCAAATACCTTCTGGTATCTTCCACCAAAATAAAGTAAATATTATTGGCGGCGGTGTTGTACTAGATCCTGTAACATTAAAAAGAGAATGTGACGCGGTTGCTGCATTTGGAATTGACGTACGCAAAAATTTATTTATTTCTGCCCGTACCAATATCATTGTTCCAACGCACCGTGCATTAGATAAAGCATCTGAGCTTTCTAAAGGTGAAAGTAAAATTGGTTCTACCCTTAAAGGTATTGGACCAGCCTACATGGACAAAACGGGCCGTAACGCTTTAAGAGTAGGTGATTTACTAGATAAACGCTTTACCACGCAGTACATAAAACTTCGTTTAAAGCACCAGAAATTATTAGACAATTTCCATTTCATTGAAGATATTTCGGCGTGGGAAGAAGAGTTTTTTGAAGCCCTAGAGTTTTTAAAAACACTCAATGTGATCAACTGCGAATATTACATCAATGATCAAATTAAAGCAGGTAAAAAAGTTTTAGCAGAAGGTGCACAAGGAAGTATGCTTGATATTGATTTTGGCACTTTCCCATTTGTTACCTCTTCTAACACCATCTCTGCCGGCGTTTGTACTGGACTTGGTGTTTCTCCAAAACAAATCAATGAAGTTTTTGGTGTAACCAAAGCGTATTGCACCAGGGTAGGTGGCGGACCATTCCCTACCGAATTACACGACAGTGTTGGTGAAGAAATTAGAAAAATTGGAAGTGAATTTGGTGCTACAACCGGACGTCCACGCAGATGTGGCTGGATCGATTTAGTGGCCCTTAAATACGCCTGTATGATTAATGGCGTAACACAAGTAGTAATGACAAAAGCCGATGTACTAGACGCCTTTGAAGAGCTACAAGTATGTACCGCATACGGCATCGACGGCGCTACGACAAAAGAAGTGCCTTTTCAGATGTCAAATATCCAAATTGACCCTGTTTTACAAAGCTTTAAAGGTTGGAACATGGATACCACGCAGTTAAAATTGGCATCTGAGCTCCCTGCAACCATGAATACTTACGTTGACTTTATCAATAATTATATTGGTGCACCTGTTACTTATGTTTCAAACGGTCCAGGACGCGAACAAATAGTAAAAATTTAGGAGAAAAAATATTTTAAATTTTTTTGCACTTTTATTTGGTTAAAAGGAATTTGCGTTGAAATTTTACGCAGTAAATCTTATTAGAAATATGGCAGTGAAATCTGATAAGGATCAAAAGTCCTCAGCCCCTAAGACAGCAACAAAAAAGGTTGCGCCAAAAGCATCTTCTAAAAGCAAAAAGCAATTAGAAGACGATGATGATTTTGATGACGATGATGATGAAACATCAGCGCCCAAAAAATCTAGTGCTAAATCCGCATCTAAAAAATCAGTTGATGATGACGATGACGATTTGGATGAAGTAGAAGAAAATGATGATTGGAATGCATCTGAAGAAGACGAAAGTTGGGACCCAGATTTTGCAGAATTTGATTTACCAAAAAGTAAAACCAAAAAACCTGCAGGTCCTAAAAAGAAAGGTGCCGCTTCCGATGAAGAAGATTTTAAATTAGATGAAGATTTCAACGACTTCGATCTATTTGATGATAAGAACAGTGGATTTGATGACGATGACGATGATTTTTAATCATCTGTAGCCATACGTGAAAAAAAATAAGCAGGTTTTTGTAATAGATAACCCACCATCATTTAAAGTGCAAATCTTACACTGGATCAACCAGTTTGAGGTTTGCACTTTTTTAGACAACCATGCTTACGATTCACCCTACGCAGCGCTTGATTGCATAGCAGCGGCTTCTCCTTCCTCTTTTATTGCACTTGACAATACTCAACCTACTGCGCTAGACCAATATATAAAGGCCAACAAAGGCGAATGGATTTTTGCCCATTTCAATTACGAATACCACCGTATTACAAAGCCAACCAACAAAGTAAATCTTACAGGGTTTCCACTAGCATATTTGTATACACCATCGGTTATTATAGCATTAACGGATCATACCGTAACCATCCAAACGGAGCATGAAAGTCCGGAACTGATTTTTGAACAAATCAAGGCCCAAACTACTACATTCAATTTTTCGGCACAAACCCCCTTACCTGCTACACGATCCTCTGCAATAACACCACAGATACCCAAAGCAGATTATATACACCATATTGAAAAAATACTTGCGCTTATTAAGCGTGGCGATTTTTATGAAATCAATTATTGTCAAGCATTTGAAGTAGACCATTTACCTGCACATCCGGTTAACGTATATACCCATTTAACAGCGGTTTCACCTACCCCTTTTGCTTGCTTTTATAAAAATGACCACCATTATCTTTTATGTGCAAGTCCCGAAAGATTTCTACAAAAAAAAGGGGATCAACTTATTTCACAGCCCATCAAAGGAACCATCAAACGTAATCTAGAAAACGATGCGGATGATAAACTACAATTAGAGACACTTCAAAACAGTAGTAAAGACAAAAGTGAAAACGTAATGGTGGTAGATCTTGTAAGAAATGATTTGAGCAGAATTTGCAAACAAGGATCGGTTGAGGTATCCGAACTTTTTGGCATGTATAGTTTCCCACAGGTGCATCAAATGATTTCTACCATTACCGGGAAAATAAATGACAATGTTACATTTTCAGAAATATTAGAAGCTACATTTCCAATGGGCAGCATGACCGGTGCGCCTAAAAAAAGTGTGATGGAAACGATTGATGCACTAGAGCCAACCAAACGTGGTTTGTATGCGGGTACGGTTGGTTATTTTAATCCAGCTGGAGATTTTGATTTCAATGTAGTTATTAGAAGTATTTTTTACAACAGCAATACCGGGAAAGCTAGCTACCAAGTTGGGGGCGGTATCACCATTTATTCGGATCCAGAAAAGGAGTATGAAGAGTGTTTACTGAAAGCTACAGCCATCAAAAAAGTATTAACCACTTCTAGTGGTTCTACTGATGAACGCCCTCAATAATAGCTCTCACAGATGCAAGTAGCAATTGATTTTTTTTAGCTAAAAAAACAGCTTCTTTATCCTTAGAAATACGCATGGCATATTTTTCGCCGGCTGCAAGTGCTTTATCAAATCCAGGATTCCAGGCGTTAAACTGCTGAATATTGATTTGTAATTCATTGGCAACTACCAGTGAGTTGAACCTCCCAGATACTTCTATCAGTGCCGACCCTGCAAGCTCGGCAGCAGAAAGTGTAAGGGGTGTATTTTTATTTTGCGTTTTTGCCTGTGCTACTTCTGCAGCTGTCATGGTCGTAAATCCTCCCGCGCCTTCAAATATTAAATGCGTAGCAATAAATTTTTTGACATGATTACGCGTTTCTTCTGGTAAAAAATATTGCAGTTGCCAAAAGTCTTTGCTTTTAGCCCTTCTAATAGCCGACCGCACACATCCATTCCCACAATTGTAAGCAGCCACTACTAGTAACCAATCATCAAATTCGGTATATAATTTTTTCATGATCCGCGCTGCTACGTGCGTGCTTTTAAAATAATCGGTGCGTTGATCCCAGTACCCACCAACTTGTAATCCATATTCTTTGGCAACCCCAGGCATAAGTTGCCACGGGCCTACAGCACCAGCCCAAGATATACCGCCTGCACCTAAATGACTTTCAATCACACTTAAGTATTTCATTTCTTTTGGTATGCCGTAATTGATCAAGATTTGATCGTACAAATCAAAATAGGGTTTGCCCCACACTTTCATTTTTTCAAGAGACTTACCCTGCTTTTTAATGTATTCATCTACAAAAGAAATAGCCCGTGGATTGATTTGTGATTGATAGGACTTATTAGACACTGCCTTATTGTACAAAAATAAATTAGCGAAGGGTTTTTTGTCGTCGATAAGGGTGTCCATCAAACCCGTATTGGCCGATACTTTAAACTGTATCAACACGCAAACAATACATCCTAAATTTCGAAAAAATTTATTCATGTAATTTTTGAATATCCGTTGAAAGTTGAAATAATGCCAGCTCTTCAAATGGAGCGCACATCACCTGAAGTCCAAAAGGAAGCCCCGAAGAATGCTGATACAAAGGAATTGAAATAGCTGGTATACCCACTAGGTTTGCGTACACCGTATAAATATCTGCTAAAAACATAGCGACTGCATCCTGACGATGATCGCCAATTAAAAATGCAGGACTAGGCACGGTAGGTAGTATTACAGCGTCGTAGTTTTTAAATAACTGCGCCGAATCATTTACCAATAATTTTCTAATTTGTTGTGCTTTTGTGAAATAAGCATCAAAATAACCGGCACTTAAAACAAAAGTGCCCAGCATGATTCTACGTTTTACCTCTTTACCAAAACCTTCACTTCTTGCATTTTTATAGAGCGCTGTAAGGTCTTTATTTTCAGCACTAGAGCGGTGTCCAAATTTTACACCATCATAGCGTGATAAATTACTAGACGCTTCGGCAGTAGTTAATACATAATAGGTGGGCACTACTAAATCAAGCATATCAAATGAAACCGCATCTACGGAATAGCCTTCTTTTTGCAAGTGCGCTATCGAAGTATAAATTGCTGCTTTGATTTCAGGATCCAAACTTGGATGCTCGAGTGCATCTTTAAAATAAGCGATACGTTTTTTTGAAGGTTGGTCATCTACCAACGTACTATATGCAGGAACCGGTTGTTCTGAAACAGTGCTATCAAATGCATCTTGGCCCGCAATAATTTCAAGCACTAACGCGGCATCGGCTACCGATTTTGCAAAAATGCCAATTTGATCAAAAGAAGAAGCATACGCTATAAGTCCATAACGCGAAATTCTGCCATAAGAAGGCTTTAGGCCAACGATGCCACAGAAATCTGCGGGCTGCCTAACAGATCCGCCTGTATCTGATCCGAGGCTTATCATGCAGTGATTCATTTGAACACCAACTGCCGATCCTCCCGATGACCCACCCGGCACACGCGTAGGGTCAATGCCATTTTTTACGGGACCATACGCCGAGTTTTCGTTGCTACTTCCCATGGCAAACTCATCACAGTTTTGTCTACCTAAAATAATAGCACCTGCTGCTTGTAATTTTTCTACTACAGTAGCGTCAAAAATGGAATGGAAATTTTCTAAGATTTTAGAAGCTCCAGACAAAGGATGATGCTTGTAGGCAATCACATCTTTTAAACCCACGATTACGCCGTGTAAAGGCAGTAATGGCTGTCCGGCCTGAATATGTTCGTCTAGTTTTTTTGCTGCTACTAAAGCTTCGTCTTCGTAGATATTGAGCCATGCATTTAAAGAGACACCGTTTGTAGCTGATTGCACAAAAAAACGAACGGCCTCCACAACTGTGGTTTGGCCGCTCTGTAAATTGTTATGATAGTCTTTGATTGTAGTGAACCGAAACAAAGGCTAAAGTTATTTGTTAGTCAGAAAAAGTGAGATAAAAATTAAGCTTGTGTATCTTTTTCTTTGATACCTTCTTCTAATTCTTTTTTCACGTTGTTTTTTGCATCGTTGAATTCACGGATACCTTTACCAAGGCCACGCATAAATTCTGGTATTTTTCTACCGCCAAATAAAACAAGTACAACTACTGCAATGAGTAATATTTCTTGAAATCCTAAGTTGCCCATAATGATTTGATTTAAGATTATAAAGGTAGGGGAAAAAGCATGTAAAGGCCCAAATAAAAGGCATAAAAAAACGGAAGTAGCTAGATGCTAACTTCCGTTTGTAAAAAGGTATTGTTCTACTAGAAACGTTTTTCTTTAATACGTGCACTTTTACCGCTACGCTCACGTAGGTAGTATAGTTTAGCACGACGAACCTTACCAGTTTTGTTTAATTGGATAGATTCGATATTTGGAGATAAGATAGGAAATAAACGCTCAACGCCTACGCCATCCGAAATCTTACGTACAGTGAAAGAAGCAGTTGCTCCAGTTCCTTGTAACTTGATTACGTCTCCACGGAAACTTTGAATACGTTCTTTACCACCCTCAACGATTTTATAGTTAACAGTGACATTATCACCAGCCTTGAAGGCAGGATATTGCTTTTTTACGGTTAATTGTTCGTGTACAAACTGAACTGCTGCGTCCATATCTTTTAATTTTTGCGGACGGCAAAGGTAGGGGTAAAAATCGAAAATCGGAAGTGATTTGCAATTTTTTTTACCTAGCTACGTTTACTGCCCTTTTCTCTCTAATTACGGTTACTTTAATTTGACCCGGATACGTCATTTCGGTTTGGATTTTTTGGGCTATTTCGAAGCTCAATTTATCGCTATCACCATCCGTAACTTTCTCAGCCTCAACGATTACGCGCAGTTCACGACCCGCCTGGATGGCATAGGCCTTTTCTACACCTTGGTACGCTAAAGCCAGGTTTTCTAGGTCTTTAATACGTTGTAAATATTGTTGCATGATTTCCCTACGTGCACCCGGACGAGCGCCAGAAATGGCGTCACAAGCCTGAATAATAGGGGAAATCACATATTGCATCTCCATTTCATCGTGGTGGGCGCCAATGGCGTTTACTACGGCTGGGTTCTCACCATATTTTTCGGCGAGTTTAGCGCCTAATAATGCGTGGCTTAGCTCTGTTTCTTCGTCAGGCACTTTACCAATATCGTGTAATAGACCGGCTCTTTTAGCTAATTTAGGGTTCATACCTAACTCAGAAGCCATGATACCGCACAAATTGGCAGTTTCTCTACTGTGCATGAGTAGGTTTTGACCATACGAAGATCTGAAGCGCATTTTACCTACAATACGGATAAGCTCTTTGTGAAGACCGTGGATACCCATTTCAATAACGGTACGCTCTCCTATTTCCATTACCTGCTCTTCCAATTGTCTGCGGGTTTTTTCTACCACTTCTTCAATACGAGCTGGGTGAATACGACCGTCAGAAACAAGGCGTTGTAAACTTAAGCGGGCAATCTCTCTACGTAGTGGATCAAAAGAAGATAAGATGATGGCTTCTGGGGTATCATCTACAATTAAGTCTACACCAGTTGCAGCTTCGATGGCTCTGATGTTACGACCTTCTCTACCAATAATTTGACCTTTAATTTCGTCGGTTTCAAGGTTAAATACAGTAACTGTATTTTCAATGGTTTGCTCTGCTGCCGTACGTTGTATGGTTTGAATTACAATTTTACGCGCTTCCTTATTTGCTTTTTGCTTGGCATCTTCAATGATGTCTTGCTGCATCGATAAAGCACGAGTTTGCGCTTCATTTTTAAGGCTTTCGATTAACTGCTCACGCGCATCATCTGCACTTAGGTTGGCAATTTTTTCGAGGCGGCGAATATGTTCTTCTTGGTGTTTTTCAAGCTCAGTACGCTTGGCGTTTACCACATCAATTTGCCTGTTTAGGTTTTCTTTGATGGCTTCGTTTTCCTTGACTTGCTTCTCTAAAGAAGTTTCTTTTTGGTTAACGGTGATTTCTTTTTGCTTGAGTCTGTTTTCTACGTCTACCACTTTGCGGTTACGCTCCAACACTTCTCTCTCGTGTTCAGACTTTAGTTGTACAAATCTTTCTTTAGCCTCAAGTTGCTTTTCCTTTTT
>JBEGUD010000232.1:0-6277 GCA_041179065.1 Bacteroidota bacterium
AACCTGTTTTTGCTACAATTTCTGGTGCCTGAAAACCCGGGTGTTTGGCCCTTAATTGCTGCACCAATTGGTATGGAAAACTTTCATGTAAAGGTACCGATTCTCCAATGGTATAAGAGTCGCCTAGGGCTAAATAAGTGGGGTGCATGGTACCTAAATTAAAATGATTTTAAAATTTCATAAAACCTATACACGTCTTTGAAACTGCAATAAAGTGGTGCGGGTGCTACTCGAATAACACCAGGTTCTCTGTAATCAACAATAATACCCTGGTCTTTCATTTTCTGGTAAATTTCCTTTCCTTTTTCTTCAAAAAACAAACAGAGTTGTGCACCCCTTTGGTTAGGGTCGGAAGGTGTAATAAGGGTAAAAGAAAGTGACGTTAATTGTTCCAATAAGAACGCTAAATAACCGGTTAGTGCGATGCTTTTACTGCGTAAATTTTGCATGCCAGCTTCTTCAAAAATCGTTAAAGAGGCTTTTAAGTTTACGGTATTAAATACCTGCGCGGTACTGATATTCCAACCCGAAGCTGTGGGTTTTGCAATAAAGCCTTTTTCCATTTTAAAGCGGGTAGCTTCGTTATTGCCCCACCAACCACCTAGGCGTGGGGTATCTATATTAGTAGCATGTTTTTCATGTACAAACACGCCACCCACTGCACCTGGTCCGGCGTTCAAATACTTATAAGAACACCACACTGCAAAATCTACATTCCATGCGTTTAATTGCATGGGTACATTGCCCGCAACATGGGCCAAATCAAAGGCCGCAATCGCACCCACCTTATGCGCTGCCGCAGTAATGGATTGGATATCAAAAAGCTGACCGGTATAATAATTAATACCGCCAAAAAGCACCATCGCTAATGAATCGCCAGCGGCTTCAATGGCCGTAACAAGGGCACTGTTTTCAATTGTTTTTTTGCCCGCTTCTGGTTTAATTTCTATAATAGCAGTTTCTGGATCTAGGTTAAAATGCTTAACCAGTGTTTCTACGGCGTACTGATCGGAAGGAAAGGCGCCGGCTTCCATGATAATTTTAAATCGGGTAGCAGTAGGCTTGTAGAAGCTAAGCATTAAAAGGTGCAGATTTACAGTTAGCGCGTTCATCACTGTAATTTCATTGTCTTTGGCACCCATCATGCCTGCTAGGGTAGCCCTCGTATATTCCTGGTAATGAAGCCATGGATTGGTACCGCCAAAATAGCCACCAATGGCTAGTTCTCTCCATGTTGTAAGTTCGGTTTCTATGGCAGCCGCTACATTTTTAGGCTGAAGCCCAAGTGAATTACCACAAAAATAAATGACGTCGTTGCCACCATGTTTTGGGAAATGGAACTGCGATTTAAACCTTGCCAGTGGATCATTGGCGTCCATGGTTTCGGCAAATGATTGGGACGCTATATAAGAGGTAGAATACTGATACATACAATAAAGTTAACGCCCCATCTGCACAAAGGTTCACCCGGCTGTCATTTTTATATATAAATGTGTAACAGAATGGCCAATAATTTAGCAGAATGCTTATTTTCATCTCCTCTATAAAATCAATTCTATGAAGTATTGTACATCCCTTTTTTGCCTCTTTGTTGCCGCGTTATTTATGACCGGTTCAGCTACTGCACAGCAGGTACCCGTAACCAAAGCTAACTATGCACTTGCTGCAAGGTTCTCACCTAAAAAAGTAGATAAACTTATTTTTTCTACTTCGGTGGATCCGCATTTTTTAAAAAAATCGGAGCGCTTTTGGTATATGTATGAAACCACCGAAGGTAAAAAGTGGTATATCGTAGATCCTGTAAAAGCAGAAAAGAAAGTGCTTTTTGACAATGCCGATTTGGCTGCAAAAATTACGCGCATTGTAAAAGATCCTTTTGATGCGCAGCATTTAGCCATTGATAGCATGCGTTTTATTAGAGACGAAAACTGGATTCAGTTTGAAGTAAAAAGTACCCAAGAAATTGAAAAGAAAGATACAACCGCTAAAAAAGGTACGCCAGCAGTAAAAGAAAAAAAGGTATTTTATTTCGAATACAACTTGCAAACTTCAGAGCTTATAGAACTTCCTGAATTGAAGAAGCCTAAGCGCAAGCCAAGTTGGGCCAACGTTTCTCCAGATGGAAATTCAATTGTTTTTGGTAGAAGCAACAACCTTTACTGGATGGACAAGGCATCTTACGAAAAAGCATTGATCAATGAAAATGATTCTACCATTGTTGAAAAGCAATTGACCAAAGACGGCATCGAAAATTTTGGATATTTCAATGACAACAACTTATCAGGTACCGGTCAAACAGATGAAGAAAAGGAAAAAGATAAAAAGAAGCGCAAGGGGGCCTATGTAATGTGGTCGCCAAACTCTAAATATTTTGTGGTTAAAAAAGTAGACAATACCAAGGTTAAAGACTTGTGGGTTATTAATAATGTAAGTGGCCCTCGTCCAACACTTGAAACGTATAAATATTGGATGCCCGGTGAAAAAGAAGCACCCGTAGATCATTTATATGTATTTGATATAAGTACTGCTACTGGCAAAGAACTCAACGTATCTAAATTTAAAGATCAGGGCGTTGCCGTATGGTCTGATCCAGGAAAAATTAACACCAGAGACGATGATTTTAGAGCATCTGTTTGGCTTGGTGACAATAGTAAATTTTATTTTACAAGAACCAGTCGTGATCAAAAGCGAATTGATGTTTGTACTGTAGACGTTGCAACAGCCACTGTTAATCCTTTAATTACTGAAACCTTTAATACCTATATCGAAAACAAGCGTGTAGGACTTATTAATGGAGGCAAAGAGCTTATTAAATGGAGCGAGCAGGACGGATGGGCACATTTTTATTTACACGATGAAGCCGGCAAGCTTAAAAATCAAATTACATCAGGCACATACCACTGCGAAGAAATTTTAGGTATTGACGAAGCAAAGCGTGTATTGTATTTTTCGGCAAATGGTAAAGAAGCTGGTGAAGATCCATACCTATTACACGCATACCGTGTAAACTTTGATGGTACGGGTTTAAAACTATTAAATCCAGGAAATTTTGATCATGCCATGCGCATGAACGACAACAATACTTTTTTTGTTAATAATTTTTCGCGTGTAAACTCGGTGCCTGCATCGGTTCTTTACAACGCTGATGGTAAAAAAGTAATGGATCTTGAAACTGCCGATTTATCTTCATTAATGGCTACTGGTTATAAATTCCCAGAAACCTTTAAAGTAAAAGCAGATGACGGCATCACCGATTTATATGGTGTGATGTACAAGCCATTTGATTTTGATTCCACTAAAAAATACCCAATTATTGAGTATGTATATCCGGGTCCTCAAACAGAAGCAGTAAATAAAGCGTTTACAAAAGGGATGGACCGTATAGACCGCCTTGCCCAAATGGGTTTTGTGGTGGTAACCATTGGTAACAGAGGTGGACATCCTGCCAGAAGCAAGTGGTACCACAATTATGGGTATGGTAATTTGCGTGATTACGGACTTGCCGATAAAAAAGCAGCAGTAGAGCAACTAGCCGACCGTTTTAAATTCATTGATATTGATAGAGTAGGTATTCATGGTCACTCGGGTGGCGGATTTATGAGTACCGCTGCAATGCTTGTGTATCCAAACTTTTTTAAAGTAGCCGTTTCCTCGGCGGGTAACCATGATAATAGCGTGTACAACCGTTGGTGGAGTGAGCAACACCATGGTGTTAAAGAAGTAATTGGTGACAAAGGGGATACGAGCTTTTTATATAGCATCGAAAAAAATCCAGACCTGGCTAAAAACTTAAAAGGTCATTTAATGCTTTCTCATGGCGATATTGATAATAATGTGCATCCAAGCAATACCATTAGAATGGCCAACGCTTTAATTAAAGCAAACAAGCGTTTTGATTTGGTTTTACTACCAGGTCAAAGACACGGTTATGGTGATATGACAGAGTATTTCTTTTGGCGTCAAGCAGATTATTTTGCAGAACATTTACTAGGAGATAAAACTGGAAGATCAGCAACAGAAATAGAAGAAATGACCAAAGAAATGGAGCAGTCTAATAAGGCAGCTGTTGGTGGAAGAAGAAATTAAATAGGTAGGCATGAAAATTTTTCTAGTAGGGTTAATGGGGTCCGGAAAAAGTTATTGGACAAAGCAGTTGGCTAAAAAATACAAGACCGGCGGATATGATTTAGACTACTTGATTGAAGTGAAAGAAGAAAAGACCATCGCCGAAATTTTTACCGAAGACGGCGAAGATTATTTTAGAAAAGTAGAGTCTACCGTACTTAAATGGTTTGCCGAAAAAAAAACCTATGTGCTTGCTACTGGTGGTGGCGCTCCTTGTTTTTTTGATAATATGGATTGGATGAACAAGCAAGGCATAACTATATGGCTGGATGAGCCCTTAACTGCTATTGCGGCTAGGTTGGCTCCTGAAAAGGCGCACCGTCCATTAATTGCTAATTTGTCAGATTCGGAGATCTTAGCTTTTTTAGAAAAGCAAAGGGCAGAGCGGCTTGCATTTTATAGTTCGGCACAAATACATTTGCAGGACCAAACTATTACCCCTGAAAGTTTTAAAAAAGCACTTTCTAAATTATAAACGATGTTATCTAAATATTATATCTCTATCGCTGCTTTTTTGGGTGCATTAACCGTGGCCCTTGGTGCTTTTGGTGCTCATGCTTTAAAAGCTGTGTTATCTCCAGCCGCGCTTGTTACTTATGAAACAGCCGTGCGTTATCAAATGTATCATGTAGTGGCGCTACTATTTACTGGAATATTATTACAGAAAGCCTCATCGCCAAAACAACAAAAGCTTTTAAATAGGGCAGGACTATTTTTTATTGATGGCATCGTGCTCTTTTCTGGGTCATTGTATTTTATTGTAGCGAAGCCTTTTTTGGGCATTGAAGGTTTGCCTTGGGTGGGCATTATAACGCCCATGGGTGGCTTACTTTGGATGGTTGCTTGGGTATTATTAGCAATCTCTCAATTGAAGGGCGTGGAAAACTCTGATGTCAAATAGCATTTTTGCACATCGGTACCTAACCCGTGATAGACCGGTGCCCTTAACTTATATTTGTTTCCATGGCAAATAGTTTAAGAAAAAAAGCAACCACTCCTCCAGATCCTGAGCAATTAACGCCAGATAAGGAAACAGAAGTAACCGTTACGGAAGTTGTAAAAGACGAGCGTACCACTAAAATTATTGGTGCTGTCACTTTATTGTTTGCAGGTTTTTTGTTTGTTGCCTTTACCTCTTATTTGTTTACATGGCAAGAAGACCAGGATAAAGTACATCAGTTTGGCATTAAAATATTTGCAGAAAATGATTTGCGTGTAAGCAATTTATTAGGTGTACTAGGAGCTTATGTAGCGCACTCCTTATTTTATAAAGGCTTTGGCCTTGCTTCTTATTTGTTGTGCACTTTCTTTTTTGTACTAGGTGTTAATTTAATTTTTGGTAAAAAAATATTTAGTCTTTGGCGCAATGCACGTTATGTGCTTGTTGGCTTAATCGTATTAAGTACTGCCTTTGCATTTGTTGCATCGGCTAGTTCTTTTTCGTGGGGTGGGGCGGTAGGAGAGTTGTTTACTTCATTCTTACAAAAGTGGACGGGTACTTTTGGTACCGGTGCTATATTGCTACTAGCCGCATTTAGTTATTTTATTTGGCGCTTTAATCCGGTTTTTACAGCACCCAAATTTAATTTCAAGACTAATAAAAACGACACTTCCGATTTAGGTGCGCCATTTACCCTTGATGACGAAAAGCCTGTTGTGCAAGCTTGGGATGAAGCGGGTGCCCCTGTGCCAGACCCTAATGCTGCGCCATTAGACGAGGAAGCATTTGAAAACGAAGAAGAATCGGAAAAAAAAACGGCAGTAGTGCCGGTAATACCTAGCGGCAATAAATTAAAATCGGAAGGAAAGGCGGTATCTGTAATTATGCCTGATGCACCCGAAGAAATAATGCCAACAGCATTAGCACCGCATATGAGTGGCGAAGACCCTCTAGATTTAGATGAAACACTTGAAGAAGAGGAGATAGAAGAGGCGTTTGAAGAGGAAGATTTGTCTTTAGAGATTAACGAAACACCCATAGAAGCAGCGGCTCCTGCAGCAAGTCTTGGTAAATTAAATACCAAATACGACACTACACTTGATTTAAAAAGCTACAAGTATCCAAGTATTAATTTACTCGAAACACATGGTAGCGAAAAAATTGTGCATGATCCTCAAGAGTTGGAAACGCACAAAAATCAAATTATTGCTA
>JBEGUD010000233.1:0-21713 GCA_041179065.1 Bacteroidota bacterium
TCATTTTGTTTCTCAACAAGGGGCTTTTGTCCACCAATCAAGCAATGGAAAAGAAAATTAAATCAGCGCTCATTTCTGTCTTTTATAAAGATGGTTTAGAGCCTTTAGCACGTCAATTAGTAGCTCAAAACGTAACCATCTACTCGACAGGTGGGACGCAAAAATTTTTAGAGGATTTAGGCATCACTTGTGTTGCGGTAGAAAGTTTAACCACCTACCCTTCTATTTTAGGAGGCCGTGTTAAAACCCTACACCCTGCTATTTTTGGTGGCATACTTGGTCGTAGATATGAGCCGCAAGATTTAGTTGAAATGGAACAGTACCATATTCCTGAAATTGATTTAGTGATTGTTGATTTATATCCATTCGAAGAAACACTAGCCACAACAACGGAGGAAAAAGCCATTATCGAAAAAATTGATATTGGTGGGCCTTCTATGATAAGAGCTGCTGCAAAAAACTTTAGAGACCTTGTCGTTATTGCTGCTAAACAAGATTATGCGGTACTAGAAACCATGCTCGCTGCACAAGCAGGCACCACATCACTTGAACAAAGGAAAGCCTTTGCTGCAAAAGCTTTTGAAGTAGTGATGCATTATGATATTGCCATTAGCAATTACTTTAATCCAGCACCTACACAAATATTACGTTACGGCGAAAACCCACACCAAGGGGCAACTTTTACAGGTAATTTACAAGAACTCTTTACGCAACTTAATGGTAAAGAATTGTCTTATAACAATTTAGTAGACGTTGATGCAGCCGTGCAACTTATTGGAGAATTTAATGAAACAACTTTTGCCATTATTAAACACACCAATGTTTGTGGTATTGCTGCAAGAAGCACGGTTAAAGACGCTTGGGACGCTGCTTTAGGTGGCGATAACGAAAGTGCTTTTGGTGGCGTTTTGGTAACCAATAGTACCATAGATACAGCTACCGCTAATGCCATCAATGAAATATTTTTTGAAGTACTTATTGCACCAAACTATGAGGCCGGCGCACTTGATATTTTAAAAAGTAAAAAGAACAGAATTTTATTACAACTCACTGGAAATAACACCGCATTAAAAACACCAAGCAAGTCATTACTTAACGGTGTTTTAGAACAGGCGCCTGATACAGGAAATTTTGCAACATGGGATGAGGTAGGCGGCAGAACCACCACAGAAGACGAAAAAGAAAATTTAATTTTTGCCAACCTGGTATGCAAACATTTAAAAAGCAATGCCATTGCACTCGTAAAAAATAAACAATTGGTGGGTAAAGGCTGTGGTCAAACCAGTCGTATCGATGCCCTCAGACACGCAATCGAAAAAGCACATCAATTTAATTTTGATTTAAAAGGTGCCGTGCTTGCATCTGATGCATTTTTCCCTTTTAACGATTGTGTTCAAATTGCACAAGAAGCAGGTATGGAGGCATTTATTCAACCAGGCGGATCGGTAAGAGATAAAGACAGTATCGAATACTGCGTAGCAAATAAATTAGCAATGGTCATGACAGGCCTTCGCCATTTTAGACATTAATAGTTAGCGTAGCATGACAACCAAACAAAAAGCATACATAGGACTTGGCCTCACCAGTATCATTTGGGGCACAACCTGGGTGGCAAGTAAGTATGGTATCAAACAAGGCATACTAGCCTTTGAGTTATCGGCTATTAGAAATGGACTAGGTGGCCTACTATTAATTGTATTTTTTTTATTGAAGGGACAAAAGCTCCCTACTTTCAAAGAATTCAAGTGGCTACTGGGGATGTCTATTTTACTATTTGTAATTGCCAATGGTTTTTCTACCTATGCCTTAAAAGAAATTCCAAGTGGGCTTGCAGCACTAATTGCCGCCCTATATCCACTCAGTGTTGTTATCATTGAAAAAATAAAGTACAACAACACAAAAATTACAGCACTTACTTTTCAGGGTATGTTATTAGGCATCATAGGTATTGGTATTGTGTTTTATGAAAACCTTGCCGTACATAACTCTATGGGCTATTTTATTGGCGTTGTGGTATCAGTTATTGCCATGTTAAGCTGGAGCTTTGGTACCATATTTATTGCGCGTAATAAAATGGATATGAACCCTTACTATGCAACGGGTTGGCAAATGTTTTTAAGTTGCTTTTTTTTAGGCGCATTTGCTTTGGCCTCTGGTAAAGCTATTCCAATTCAAGAAATAACATTTACCATTTGGATGGTGATTACTTATTTAATTGTAGCGAGCTCCATTGTAGCATTTGCAGCTTTCATTTATACCATGAAACATTTACCACCAGCCATTGCATCGCTGTATGCTTATATCAATCCCATTGTGGCAACTATTGTTGGCGCGTATATTGTAAATGAAAAACTCAGCCTCCCTATTTTTATAGGTTCTTTTGTAACACTTACTGGGGTATACCTCGTAAACAGGTCTATGAAAAAGCAACACCAAGAAATTATTCCTGTTACGGACGCGGACGGGATGTAGTTTTTTCCTTCCACATTTCATTGAACGTTTTTGGCGTAAAGTCTAGTTCAGAGCGGTGTACGGCCCAGCCTTTAAATACTTTATTCACCACCCAGTTTTTCATTTTGCCATTGCCCATATTCATCATGGGTCTATTTAAACTTGCTACCATCCAAGCCTTCCAGGCAACACGCTCTGCGAGTGTGCTAGTGCCCTGCGTTACCGCTTCATGACGGTTATCTAATAAGAGTTCATGTAAATTGATACGCATGGGACAAACCTCTGTACAATTACCACACAAAGAAGACGCATTACTCAGGTGTTTGTATTCATCAACACCACTTAAATACGGTGTAATAACTTTACCAATAGGACCACTGTATGTTGTTTCGTAAGAGTGACCACCAATATTTTTATACACTGGACAAGCGTTTAAGCAAGCGCCACATCTAATGCAATAAAGCGCCTCACGTGCTGTAGGGTTAGCGAGCAAATTGGTACGGCCGTTGTCTAATAAAATCACAAACATTTCTTCGGGACCATCTGATTCACCAGCTTGTTTAGGACCTGTTAAAATAGAATTGTATACCGTTACTTTTTGACCCGTTCCATAAGTGGCAAGCAGTGGCCAAAAAAGTGGAATATCATGAATTGAAGGGATCATTTTTTCGATGCCTACTACCGCAATATGTGTTTTAGGCCATGCGCAACTTAAGCGGCCGTTGCCTTCATTTTCGGTAATAGCAATGCCACCAACATCTGCAATTAAAAAATTAGCACCTGTTACACCCACCTCGGCTTCTGTGTATTTTTCACGAAGCTTAATACGTGCAACTTGGGTTAATTCTTCGGGCGTTAAATCTGGTTTTGTGCCAAGCTTGCTGGCAAATAGTTTAGCAACATCTTCTTTGCTTTTGTGCATCGCTGGTGTTACAATATGATACGGCGGTTCGCCATCTAATTGCTGAATGTATTCTCCTAAATCTGTTTCTACACTTTCTATACCTGCGGCTTCTAAATAATCATTTAAATGAATTTCTTCGGTAACCATGCTTTTGCTTTTCACAAGCGTTTTGCAATTTCTTTCTTTGCAAATTTTTCCAATGGCTTCTAAAGCTTCTGCAGTATCATTGGCCCAAATAACGGTAGCGCCTCTCGCAGTAATTTTTTGCTCAAACTCTAGCAAGTATTTATCTAAGTGCTCAATGGCTTCCCATTTAATATTTTTTGCACGTTCACGTGTAATATTTACATCGGTAAATTGTGATTTACCAATTGGCACAACGGCGTTGTATTTCGAAATATTGAAATTGATCTTTCTACGGTGCTCTAAATCGGCAGCCTTAATAGTACTCTTTGCAATAAATGATGCAGCTGTTTCAGACATGCTTATTTTTTTTGACTTTTTTGATGAAGCGCCGTTGCTTCTAATGCTTCGTAAAATTCGGTGCCGTATTTACGTATTAATGATTCTTTTAAAAATTGATACACCGGTACTTTTAATTTTTTACCCAGGCTGCAAGCTGCACTACACAAATCTTCACGGGGTTCGTAATTCACATATTCCATATCCGGATCACGCTTGCTCTTTTTTGTTTTAACTGGAAATAAATGGCAACTAAGTGGCTTTTTCCAATCTAACTTACCATCGTTGTAAGCCTGTTCGATCCCACACAATATGGTGCCTGTTTTATCTTTGATACCGTATGCACAGATGCCTCCGTTTATTGTTGGTGTGACCCAGCCAAATTCGCGGTCGTATAAATACTTGCCTTGCTTTTCTACCTCTTTGATCCCTTGAGGGGTCATGTATGGTTTAATATCTTCGTAATGGGCATTTAACTTTTCCAATTCCCATTTTTCCATAGGCGCGCCAGCATCACCATCCTCGCAGCAACCACCCTTGCATTTGCTTAAATCGCATACAAATTGCTCCTCAAGGAGCTCGTCTGAAACTAATTTATTGTCTATAATAATCATGGCTATGCGAATATAATTAGTTTTTCCACCTAAAAGTGTTTACCAAATGCTTCAAATCCGTTTTAATAAAATCATTGACAATGGCGAGCGAATCGGCATTGGGTGTGGCGTCAAAATACAAAGCCCCTCTTAAAAAATGCTTGGTAGAATCCGTTAAAAAAAACTGATTGGATGTAGCTGCGTCACCACCTACTGTAAAAAATAAGCCACTCACACCATTTGGTGTGTGCACGAGTGAATCATCTATAGAATAGGCTTTAGCCGACTGTTTACTGGTCATAAAAAAAGAGTGCTTAACGAGGGAGTCAAATTTATATTTTCCAATTTCTTTGTAACTCACATAAATCCGACCATTGAACGCCGGAAAATCTACATTGATCCACCACGCATTTTCGGTGGCTTCGCCAAAAAAGGTAGAATCCTTAACGACTTTGGCATATACCGGGTATTCAAAGGCATACGGATATCCTGGCTCGTCAAATAACTGGTATTTTTTTTCTGGAAAATTGATTTTGTAATAGCCAGTTGGTTTTGGGGTATACACACTATTACATGCCATAAAATATAAAGCGGCAAAACCAAAAAATAAAACAGGTAACTTTATTTGCCTTGGCATGAAATAAAAATTAGATGGGGTACTGACGCTTTATAGAAACCTTAATTTTTTGAAGTCTATTTTTTGCGATTTCTAATACAGTAAATTCAAAATCACCAGAAGTTAAAATAGCCGCAGGTTTTGGAAAATCACCGGCTAGTTCAAGTACAAGGCCTGCAAGTGAATCACTCTCTCCCTTTACGGCATCAAAAGTTTCGGTGGGAAGGTCCATCACCTTGCACAAATCCTGAATCATCACACGGCCTTCAAAAATATAATTGTTGTCGTCAATTTTTTTGTAGTCACTATCTTCTTCGTCAAACTCGTCTTTGATTTCTCCAATAATTTCTTCCAAAATATCTTCGAGGGTAACAATACCGCTAGTGCCGCCAAATTCATCCACAACAACCGCAAAGTGAATTCTTTTGGATTGAAACTCTTTTAATAAATCTTCGATTGGTTTTTGTTCATGCACAAAATAAGGAGGCCTTATAAGCTTATGCCAATTATAGGTAGCACTTTCATCTAGATGAGGTACCATGTCTTTGGTATGAATAATACCAACCACTTCGTCTAAATCTTCTTTGTATACCGGAATTCTGGAGTAGTTCACTTCGCGCACAAATGCAATGAGTTGATCAAAGCTAATTTCCTGATCCACACCGCTCACATCCATGCGGGTTTTCATGATTTGCTTGACTGTGATATTTCTGAACTTAACAATACTCTTTAAAATATTTTTTTCGTTTTCGGAAGCAGTTTCGTTGGTGGTTAAATCAATGGCATGATCGAGCTCTTCTAAACTATAAGCACTCGCCGATTTATTAGCAAGTTTTCTTTCAATGATATCAGAATATTTTACAAGTGGCTTACTAAGTCCTGTTACTAAATATGAAATACCATAAACGATGCCACCAAAATCTTTTGCAAAACGAACATTGTTTTGTGTGGCCAAAACCTTGGGCATGATTTCACCAAATAGCACGAGTAAAAAAGTAACTGCAATTACTTTGATAACAAACTCCACCCAAACGGCATTAAACTGTTCAAAATTGAACATATTGTCGATGAGTAAATTTGAAATGATAATAATGGAGATATTGATAAAACTATTGGCAATAAGTAGTGACGCCAATAAAATTTTAGGCTGCTCAATTAAATCTACAATTCTTTTGTAGGCGGGTTGCTGTTTAGACTTTAAAACATTGATGTCTTTAAATGTCAATGAAAAGAAAGCAACTTCGGCGCCAGCTAGTACAAAAGACAAAAACAAGAGTACAACCAAAATAAGTACCAAAACAGTAGTGCCTTGAGGTTGAATAGCACCCAAAAGTGATGGGGCTGCAAATAAACGCATTACCAAATGATCCTCCAAAGTGACAGTAAATTTAGTACCCTACAAAAATACCAATAATTCAGTTACATCGAACAGGCAAAGGAGGACTATAGCAGGTTTACCAAACAAATTCTTCGCCTAAATACTGGTTGATCAATTTAGGAAATGGAAGCTTTTTAAGTTGGCCAATTTTTTGCCATTTTCCAGAGGTAATACTGCTTGGTTTTTTTGTTAATGCTACGCGGATAAACTGAGCCGTTATAATTTGATGCGTAAGCTGCTGTTTTATTTCTAGTGAGCGGTGAAGTAGCTTTATGGAAGAGGTTCCTAATTGTTCTTTCAGAAACTGCTGAATAGTTGTTTCATTCCACAACATTTTTTTTCCAGCATCCAACATGTAAAATTCAAATAAGCCTTGCCAAATGTCTTTGTGTTTTCTTTCGGTTACCCAAATTTCATCATTGACTTGGAGTAAAAAATAATAAAATCTGCGCTCTTTTTTTACGAGCTGTTTTTCTTTAATAGGGAGCTGATTCACCTGCGCAGTTGCATGTGCAACACATGTTTTTTGTAGTGGACAAATAGTACATGTTGGCGCCAATGGCTTACATACAGTGGCCCCAAAGTCCATAATAGCTTGATTGTAAAGGCCTGCACGTTTTTTATCGAGCAGCGCCGCTGCGCGCGTTTCAAATATTTTTTTACCTGCCGTTGTATCTGTAGGCACATCAATTCCTTCATAGCGCGCAATAACTCTAAACACGTTTCCGTCGAGTACAGCATGTGGTGCATTAAAAGCAAATGATGCAATAGCAGCAGCCGTGTAAGGCCCCACTCCTTTTAATGTTAACAGCGTTTCATAATCATTTGGAAATTTTCCATCAAAGGTTTTTACAATTTCTTTTGCCGTTGCAAGTAGATTTCTGCAACGGTTATAATATCCAAGCCCTTCCCATAATTTAAAAACCGTTTGGTCTTTTGCTTTTGCTAAATCAAATACCGTTGGATACGTAGAAATAAATCTATTGTAATATGCAAGCCCCTGTTCTACACGGGTTTGTTGTAAAATAATTTCTGATAACCAGATTTTATAAGGGTCTTTTTCGCCCTTCCAAGGCATATCTCTGGTATTGTCTTTGGCATGCCAATGAAGGAGGGTACTGGTAAAATTCAATTTCATCTATTAAGAATGGGCAAAATCAGGGTTTTGAGGGGTAAAATGCCCGATTTTGAGTTATAAAGTTAATTTTTAGGGTGTATCTGGCCATATTTAGTTGGTAAAACGTATAAAAAAATTTAATTTTCTGTTAAATAAGTGAAATTTTAGCTTATTTTTAGAAACACATACCCTAAATTAATTTTGATACAATGAGAAAATCAGATCTCATCAACCAGATTTCAGACAAAACCGGTATTCCAAAAGTGGATGTACTTGTTACGCTTGAAACCATGTTTAAAGAGGTAAAAGAAAGTCTCTCTAACGGCCAAAACATATATATACGTGGCTTTGGGAGCTTTATCACCAAAAAACGTGCAGCTAAAATTGGTAGAAATATCAAAAAAAATATAGCTGTGGAAATTCCTGAACATTATATTCCTGCCTTCAAACCAGCAAAAGAATTTGTTACAGAAGTTAAAAGCAAGCTCAAGTAAAGTTAACTTCGCGTCCTAATTCTTTTCGAAAGTGAAAAAACAGCAACTACTCCTAATTGGCGGAGCTATACTCCTATTTGCCATTTTATTATATATGGGTTCTACTGTAGCCCCTAAAAACCCAGCAACAGCAGCGGCAAATGCTAAAAATGAAGCTGATAATCAACACATTGAGTTTAAAGACCTCCTTCTAAAAGCCAAAGAAAAAATTAGTCCTGATCAGGCAATCCGCCTCAATATGCTAGAAAATAGCGTGGTTAGAGGGGATGTTAAAGACCAAAAAATACACGTTTACCACCAGCTTGCTAGGTTCTGGTCAGACTCGGCCAAACTGTTTGAACCCTACGCTTGGTACACTGGCGAAGCAGCTAAATTGGAAAATTTAGAAAAAAGCCTCACCTTTGCCGCCCAACTGTATATAGACAACCTAGTTACGGAAGGTGACCCAGCCATGCAACACTGGTTGGCAGAACAAGCAAAAGATCTTTTAGAGAAAGCTTTAGTTATCAATCCAAACAACGATTCTAGTAAAATTGGTTTGGGTGCTTGCTACATATTTGGAAACATTTCAAACAATCCAATGGAGGGTATTTTACCCATCAGAAATATTGTTCAAAAAAATCCAGACAACCTATATGCTCAAATGATTTTGGGATTGGGTGGTAAAAAAAGTGGGCAGTTAGATAAAGCCATTGAGCGCTTCTTACTAATTGTAAATAAAGATCCAGAAAACCTGGAAGCAATATTTCATTTAGCAGAATGCTACGAGATGCACAACGACAAAACAAACGCAGTAAAGTGGTATACACTTGCTGCTAAAAAAGTTAAAGTGC
Organism: Bacteroidota bacterium; assembly: GCA_041179065.1. GTDB lineage: Bacteria > Bacteroidota > Bacteroidia > Chitinophagales > Chitinophagaceae > Sediminibacterium. Next base: position 8,849 of record JBEGUD010000233.1, read on the forward strand.
CCGAAGCAAAAGAAGCAATCGCTAAGAGAATTGCGGAATTGAAAAAATAAATTATTATTAACAAATAAAATTACTCAGTGTATGCCTTGTGGTAAGAAGAGAAAGCGTCATAAAATTGCGACACACAAACGTAAGAAACGCCTAAGAAAGAATCGTCATAAGAAGAAGAACAAGTAATTGTTTATTATTCTTTACTGACTTATACAAACACGCCCTATCTAAACCATAGGGCGTGTTTAACACTTATCTGTATCTAGCCCCTTATTTCCTTTTCTGCAACTTTTCCTATTTCCTTCCTTGATAGGGCTATGATTGTTAAGATATGGTTGTATGCATACCCCGCTCTATAGGGCAGGTGATTTTGTATTTAAAAGTTGCTCATTTTGAACAAAGAACTTATTATAAACGCTACGCCCACGGGTGTAGAAATTGCTTTGCTAGAAGACAAAAAACTAGTAGAGCTGCACAACGAAAAAACTGACGCAAATTTTGCAGTAGGTGATCTTTACCTTGGTAAAGTAAAAAAATTAATTCCCGGACTCAACGCTGCTTTTGTGGACGTTGGTTTTGAGAAAGATGCCTTTTTACATTATTCAGATTTAAGCCCTTATGCAAAGTCCATAATAAAGTACACGCAGGCTGCTATGTCTGATAAAAGTGAACATGGATTTGATTTTGCACGCTTTCAATCGGAACCTGAAATTATTAAAACCGGAAAAATAAACGAGGTATTAAATGGTAAGCCAAACGTACTCGTTCAAATTTTAAAAGAACCCATTGCAGCAAAAGGGCCTCGTTTAAGTTGCGAACTTTCATTACCTGGAAGATTTGTTGTTGTTACCCCTTTTAATGAAATCGTAGCGGTCTCTAAAAAAATACATTCTTCGGAAGAAAGAAAAAGATTACATAAAATTGTAGAAGCTATTAGGCCTAAAAATTTTGGCGTGATTGTGCGTACGGCTGCAGAAGGTAAATCAACTGCAGAATTACACCAAGACATGTTATCACTTGTGGAAACATGGAAAACGATACAAGCCAACTTAAAAGGAGCTGCAGCACCTGTGCGCATCTTAAGTGAAGAAACAAAAACAACCAGTATTCTAAGAGATTTGTTGAGTGCAGATTTTAATAGAATTGTGGTGAATGATAAAGCCCTTCACGAAGTAACGCAGCGATATATTCAGCGCATTGCACCTGATAAAACAGATATTGTAACACAGTACAAAGATGGTCTTCCTATTTTCGATCATTTTGGCGTTACCAAACAAGTAAAAGCTTCTTTTGGTAAAACTGTTAACCTTCCTAGTGGTGCTTATTTAATTATTGAGCACACCGAAGCATTGCATGTTATAGATGTCAATAGTGGCTATAAGAGTGTGAGTAATAGTCAAGAAGAAAATGCATTAGAAACTAATTTAGAAGCTGCAGAAGAAATTTCAAGACAATTACGACTTAGAGATATTGGTGGCATTATTGTAGTTGATTTTATTGACATGAAACTTCCTGACAATAAAAGAAAAGTACAGGAAGCCATGGACACTTTTATGAAAGCAGATCGCGCCAAGCATTCGGTTCTTCCTATTTCTAAATTTGGACTATTACAAGTAACGCGTCAAAGAATGCGTCCGGAGGTAAATATCAATACTTCTGAAAATTGTACGGCTTGTAATGGAACTGGAAAAATGACTTCTGCGCTGTTATTAGAGGATGAAATAGAAAATAAGCTGGTTTATTTGGCCTCTCATGCCCATAAAAAGCTTCAACTGGTGGTTCACCCCATTATTGCCGCTTATTTAACCAAGGGGATATTTACCAATAAACTGAGCAAACTCCGTAAAAAGCATGGGGTAAAGCTAAGTTTGGAGGAAAACACCAACTACCACCTTACCGAATTCAGGTTTTTTGACGCCCAGGAGGAAGAAATTAAATTTTAAATAGGACCGATTAAAAATAATTCTAAATATTAATATATTTAATAATACGAATTATTTTTCCCACCCTACGCTTCACAAAAACTTTTAAAAAGGCCAATTTGGCCTTTTTTTTATCCAAAACCGGGTAAAAAATACCCTAAAAATACCCGCCGCCAAACTGTCGGACCGGACCTAGCCTAATTGTCAGGTTAGCCGGTTTATTACGAAGAAAATCGTAGGTTAAATTTTACGTTAAACCCAAAAAATATTTTGTCATCTGCCCCATTATTGTACCTTAGCAGTAGAATTTAATGGGTTAGTAAGTAATAAGGGCCAGTAGCAATACTGGCCCTTTTACATGCCTACTACCACTGCATTTCAGCAGATTTTCCTTGTTTTTTATCCCACTCTTTTTGGGCTGAATCACCGATTTTTTTCTTGCTTTTGTATGAAACGAACAGTGGTTATTTTTTCATTCCTGCGATTCTAATTTTTCTGAAATATCTTTATGCAATGAGTAAAATAAAATCTGCTTTTTTCTGTAGTAATTGTGGTTATGAAAGTGCAAAATGGATTGGAAAATGTCCAAGTTGTGCCGAGTGGAATACTTTTTCGGAAGAAATTATTGATAAAGGAATTTCGAAGGAACAAAACTGGGATTCTTACCACGAACAAAAGCGTAATTCTAAAATAATTGCGCTCGATGAAGTAAAAACATCAGAAGAAAAAAGAATTATTTCAAAAGATCCAGAACTCAACCGCGTACTTGGTGGGGGAATCGTAATGGGGAGCATTGTACTCGTTGCTGGTGAGCCTGGTATTGGAAAAAGCACTTTGTTTTTACAAAATGGCTTGCAAGCCACCGATCAGGTTGTTTTATACATTAGTGGAGAAGAAAGTGAGCAGCAAATCAAAATGCGTGCAGATCGACTCAAGATTCCCAACAACAATTTTTACCTACTCACCGAAACCAACACAACCACCATTTTTGCAGAAATAAAGAAACTTAAACCTACCCTTGTTATTGTAGATTCGATTCAAACACTGCAATCCAATTTGATTGATTCTGCAGCTGGATCTGTTTCTCAAATTAGAGAATGCGCTGCCGAATTTCAGAAGTTTGCAAAGCAAACAAACACACCTGTATTTTTAATTGGCCATATCACCAAAGACGGCGCTATAGCGGGTCCTAAGGTATTAGAGCATATGGTGGATACTGTTTTACAATTTGAAGGAGACAGGCATTATGCGTACCGAATACTCCGTACATTAAAGAATAGATTTGGTAGCACTGCAGAACTAGGAATTTATGAAATGACTGGCGAAGGGATGCGTGTTGTTTCCAATCCTTCCGAAATTTTAATTGCACAAAGAGAAGATAGTTTAAGTGGTTCGGCGATCGCTGCAACACTTGAAGGTGCCCGTCCATTATTATTAGAAGTGCAGGCGCTCGTTACACAAAGTGTGTATGGAACACCCCAAAGAACGGTGACAGGTTTTGACCTTCGCAGATTACAACTATTACTAGCCGTTTTAGAGAAAAGAGGTGGCTTTCAATTTGGAATGAAAGATGTTTTTGTAAATATCGCAGGTGGTATAAAAATAGAAGACCCCTCCACCGATCTTGCGATCATATGCGCCCTTTTATCGTCTTATGAAGACGTTCCACTTCCACATCACATCTGTTTTGCTGGTGAAGTAGGATTAAATGGAGAAATTAGAGCTGTTAATAGAATTGAGCAAAGAATTGCAGAAGCTGAAAAGTTAGGATTTGAAAAAATTATTGTGTCGAGCTATAACAAAAAGAGCTTTAATCCAAAAGCATATAGTATTCAAGTGTTGGCATTAAGTAGAGTAGATGAAGTATACCAACAGCTATTTTAGTAACGATAAACACGCATTAAAATATTTCTGCGGTTAATTTTTATCGCATCTACATTATTGGAATTAAGTTGGGTGTATGCAAACCACATACTTACCCAAATTATCAACCTGGATTGACCCTATTTTTTGGCTCTATTTCCCTAAAAACTGCCCTGCCTGTGGCAGGCCCTTGCGCCTCTTTGGGGCCAATATTTGTGGCCGGTGCAGCCAAAACCTACCTGAAACCCACTTTTTTGAGGCCACGGGCAACCCCATCGAAAAAATATTTTACGGTAGGCTTCCCATTAATACTGGGGCTGCAGCCTGGTACTTCCACAAAAATTCGGCCCTACAGGCCCTACTTTTTCAGTTAAAATATAAATCCAACGAAGAGGTTGGCTTATTCATAGGCAAGCAAATGGGTGCCTTACTAGCCGCCTCGGAGCGGTTTGCCACCATCGATGCACTAGTTCCTGTGCCACTCCACCCACAGGCGCAATCCAAAAGAGGCTTTAATCAGGCTGCCCTTATTTGTGAGGGCATTAGTCAAGTCTGGCATAAGCCAGTGCTTGTGGGTGCCATTACCAGAACCAAGCATACAAATACACAAACCAAACAAAGCAGGGCCGTACGCTGGGAAAACATGGAAAACGCATTTAGCATTAAAGACCCAACATCTATTGCCGGCAAGCACCTCTTACTTATAGATGACGTAATTACCACAGGTGCGACCATTGAAGCATGCGGCAAAACATTATTAACCGTTAAGGATGTGAGCGTGAGTGTTGCAGCCGCCGCTTATCCATTAAAATAATTGTGCGATGCTTTTTTGAGGAAAATGTTAGAACTTTCAACAAATAACGATTGGCTTTGTTATATAACTACACAAATTCAACAATACACTATGAAACATCTCATCTTAATAGCAACTTTATTTATGTTACAATCATTTACAAACCCGGGCAAAGAAAGCATACATCAGTTTAAAATTAAATCGATAGACGGTGGCGTAATTGATTTTTCGAAATTTAAGGGGAAGAAAATTTTAGTAGTGAATACAGCCTCTGAGTGCGGATACACACCACAGTACGAAGCACTTCAAAAATTAGCGGATACCTACAAAAACAAATTGGTGGTAGTTGGTTTTCCTGCTAATAATTTTGGTGGTCAAGAGCCTGGTTCTGATGCCGAAATCAAACAGTTTTGCAAAGCAAGATTTGGTGTAACATTTCCTTTAGCTAGTAAAATAAGTGTGACCGGTACCGACGCTGCACCTATTTACAAATGGCTTACACAGAAAAAAGAAAATGGCGTTTTAGATGCTACCATCAAATGGAATTTCAATAAATTTTTATTAGATGAAAATGGTGAAATGATTGCTTATTTTCCAAGCAGCACCAAACCTGATAGTCCAGAAATTACCGGACAATTAAAATAGTCCCTTTTTAGTAACGGTGCTTGAAGTAGTTAGCATACATTTGGCAAACTATTTAACCTGAATTAAAGGCACGCACATTGGTATTCAAAGACATTATAGGACAAGCATCTGTTAAAGCACACCTTATAGATATGGTGGAGCATAACAGGTTAAGCCATGCTCTATTATTTCTTGGAAAAGAAGGATCTGGTGCGCTTCCACTCGCCATTAACTTTGCTCAATTTGTAGTAAGCCAACCAGCAGCTAGCGAGCCTGTAGCCGATTTGTTTGGCGGCTTCACACCGATGGAAGCAGGGCCTCCGTATAAGTCTCCAGCAGATTTAGCTGAAGACCCTTCTTATTTGAGAGCAGCAAAATTACTACACCCCGATTTACATTTTTCATATCCCGTTATTTCAAAAAAGCCTGGAGAAAAACCGGTAAGTGCCGATTATATTTCTGATTGGAGAGATTTTTATTTGCAATTCCCTTATGGTAATATTTATGACTGGTTACAATTTATTGGTGCCGAAAATAAACAAGGAAATATTACTGCAGAAGAGTGCAACGAAATCATCCATAAACTCAGTTTAAAAAGTTTTGAAAGTGCCTACAAAGTACTCGTACTATGGATGCCCGAATATTTAGGTAAAGAGGGTAACAAATTACTCAAGCTTATAGAAGAGCCACCACCCAACACCCTATTTATTTTAGTAGCAGAAAGTGAAGAACAAATCTTACCCACTTTATTAAGTAGGTGTCAACTCATAAAAGTACCCTTACTTTCCAATGAAGAAGTTGAAGAAGCTTTGTTTGAAAGAGCAAAAGCGAGTAAAGAAACCGCAAGCCAAATTGCTGGCATTGCAGAGGGAAATTACCGCGAAGCGCTTCAACTCTTACAACACTCCGAAGAAGATTGGCATTCTTATTTAAGGGAATGGCTCAATGCGACCTTAAAAGGTGGACCGTCCGCTCAAGTAAAATTTACCGAGGAAGCCGCTAAACTAGGAAGGGAAAAACAAAAACAGTTTTTACGCTACTTTAACCACCTGCTACAAATGAGTATCCGAATTAAAGTGCTCGGCGCCGACCAGGTTAAAATGGGGGACCAAGAAAAAGACTTTGCCATCAGGCTCAATAAAATTGCTTCGGTGAGCCAGCAACAGGCCATTATTGAAGAATTAGATAAAGCGTCTTATTATATAGAGCGCAACGCCAACGGGAAAATGCTATTTCAGGCCCTTACCCTTAAACTCTACCACATCATTCAAAACAAAACCTTAATTTTGAATGATTAGCATGTGCCTGACAGCCATGTTACGATTAGATAAACTATAACTTATTGTTTATCAATCAATTATTAACTAATAGTATAACTACATAATATGGGCTGTGGATCTTGTGGAACAAGCAAACCTGGTGGTTGCCAAAGTAATGGCGGCTGTAGCACAGGTGGCTGTAACCGATTAAACGTACACGATTGGCTTTTAAATCTTCCTTTTAGTGACCCCGAAAGCAGCTGTAAAATTGTTGAAGTAAGCTTTAAACAAGGCAGCCGCAAAGAATATTTTAGAAACGCTACCCTTCAATTTTTTGAAAAAGGAGACTACGTTACACTAGAAGGTGTAAGTGGTTTTGACGTGGGTGAAGTAAGCCTTACTGGAGAACTCGTGCGCATGCAGCTCAAAAAAAATAAGCTCGAAGAAACCAGCCCAGAAATTAAAAAAATTATTCGCCGCGCCACCGAAAGAGATATCGAAGCTTTTCATATTAGCAAAGGCCGCGAAAAAGATATTTTAGCCAGAAGTAGAGCCATGGCCATGGAGCTTAAATTACAAATGAAATTAAGCGAAGTTGAAATCCAGGCCGATGGTAAAAAAGCAACTTTCTTTTACACCGCAGATGACCGTGTGGATTTTAGAGAGCTCATAAAAATGTACGCCACAGACTTTAAATTTAAAGTGGAAATGCGTCAAATTGGTATCAGACAAGAAGCTGCAAAGCTTGGTGGTATTGGATCTTGTGGTAGAGAACTTTGTTGTAGCACCTGGTTACACGACTTTAAAAGCGTTAACACCACGGCTGCTCGTTACCAAAATTTATCAATCAACCAAACCAAATTAAGTGGTCAGTGTGGTAGATTAAAATGTTGTTTGAATTTTGAACTTGATACCTATTTGGATGCCCTTCAAAACTTCCCAGATTACGCAGATGCATTAGATACTGCGATGGGAACAGCGCACCTCATTAAAAAAGATATTTTCAAAAATTTAATGTGGTACATCCTACCAAATAATTCTAAACATTATCCACTTACCATACAACGCGTAAAAGAAATTAAACGCCTCAATGGACAAGGTGTTAAAGTAGACGAGTTGCAAGCCGTAGAAGTTACAAGCAGCAAACCAAAAGAAGTGGAACCTGCTTTTGCGGATGTGGTGGGACAAATTAGTTTACGTTCATTAGAAAGAAACGATAAGAGAAGAAGAGACAATAGTAGAGAGAATCGTGGACCTAATAACAATAGACCTAACCAAAGAGATAATCGCGGTGATAATCGTGGACCAAATAACAATGGGCCAAGACCCGAGCGTGGAGATAGTCGCGGACCTAACAACGGACCAAGACCCAACAATATTGGACCTAGACCTGATCGCGGACCTAACAACAACGGACCAAGAAACAATGGCCCAAGACCAAATAGGCCTAACAACGGACCTAGGCCAGCTCCGGATGCGCCAAAAGCACCTGATCAATAGATGCTAAAATAATACGGCAAGCCGCGCGTATTTCAGTTTCTGTAATAATGAGTGGAGGTGCTACCCGAATGCAGTTGGGTGCAAATAAAAACCAGTCGGTAATGACACCGTTTTGAACGCAGGTATGCGCCACTTTTTGTGCGAGTGTATCTGATGAAAACTGCAAAGAAAACCAAAGTCCAATACCCTGCATTTGAACAATCGCAGGGTGCACTAGTAAAGATTGTAGTAATTCACTTTTTGCAGCAACGGTATCAATGTATTTTTCTTGCAATAAAATTTCGAACGCTTTTTTTCCAGCAGCACAACTAACCGGATGTCCACCAAATGTGGTGATATGACCAAGCACCGGCGCCACTGTTAAAGTGCTCATGAGTTTATGACTCGAAATAAAAGCACCAAGTGGCATACCACCACCAAGCGCTTTACCTACCAGTAAAACATCGGGTACTACACCCATTTGTTCAAAAGCAAAGAGCGAACCCGTACGCCCAAAGCCAGATTGTATTTCATCAAAAATAAGTAGTACACAGTGCGCATCGCATTTTTTACGAACCTGTGCAAGCCACTCTTTACGTCCAGGTGTCACGCCACTTTCGGCTTGCACCGGTTCTACAATCACACAGGCCACAGATCCATCAATGGCATCCACAAGTGCATCATCATTGTAATTAAAATGATAAACTTCTGGTAAGAGTGGTCTAAATGCATTGCGCCAATACTCGTCGCCCATTACACTCAGCGCACCTTGCGTACTTCCATGATAGGCTTTATTGCAAGCAAGTATTTTTGTTTTTCCCGTAACACGCTTGGCTAGTTTAAGTGCACCCTCTGTAGCTTCTGCACCACTACTTGTAAAATAAACGCAGTCTAAATTGTTTGGTAAATGACTAGCCAGTAAAGAAGCATATTGTACTTGCGGGCTTTCAATAAACTCGCCATACACAATCAGGTGCATATATTTTGCTGCCTGTTCTTGCACCGCTTTTACAACCTCTGGATGGCTATGTCCAATATTACAAACACTAAAGCCCGCAATAAAATCGGTGTAGGTTTTGCCGTCAACATCTGTGAGGGTTACACCCGCCGCCTCCACCATTTCGATACCTAGGGGTGCCGTGGAAGTTTGGGCTACATGCTGTAAAAAAAGTTGACGGTTGTTCATAGCTTTTAAGGTGCAGCAAAGGTAAAGGATTACTAAAGAACAGCACTTTACACAATTTTATTACATTCGTTTAAAAAAGAAGATGCCGGTTATACTTCCCGTTTTAGGTAAATCACCCAGTTTTGGAGAAAACTGCTTTATTGCACCCAACGCCACCATCGTTGGTGATGTAACCACAGGAAAAGAGTGCAGCTTTTGGTTTAACGCTGTAGTAAGAGGTGATGTACACTTTATAAAAATGGGCGATCGTGTTAATGTGCAGGACGGCGCCATTATCCACTGCACTTACCAAAAGCACCCCACCACTATTGGCAACAATGTATCTATTGGTCACAACGCCATGGTGCATGGATGCACCATCCATGACAATGTACTCATTGGCATGGGGTCCATTGTGATGGACCGGTGTGTAGTCCACAGCAATTCCATCATTGCAGCAGGTGCTGTTGTACTAGAAGGAACCATTGTAGAAGCAGGAAGTATTTACGCAGGCGTGCCAGCAAAAAAAGTAAAAGAAGTGTCTCAAAATTTAATTGAATCTGAAATTAATAGAATTGCAGAAAATTATGTGAAGTATGCGAGTTGGTATGAAAAAGACTAATGCGCCGCGTCCATGGTGGTTAAAATATTGAGGTAACTTACATAACGGTCTGCTGCAATTTCTCCTGCTTCGAGCGCCTGTTTAACTGCGCAACCTGGTTCTTCTATGTGCATGCAATTATTAAAATGACAATGCCCCATTTGCGCACGCATTTCAGGAAAATAATGCGCTAATTCTTGTTTAGAAATATCTACAAGACCAAGCTCTCTAATACCCGGCGTGTCAATGATAGCGCCACTTGTAGGCAGGTCAAACATTTCCGCAAAAGTGGTGGTATGCATACCTTTTCCACTCCAACCACTTACTTCTTGTGTGCGTAATTCGAGTGATGGAAACACTGCATTGATAAACGTAGATTTACCAACACCACTATGCCCACTTAATAAAGTTGTTTTACCCTCGAGCAGTGCAGCAATTTCCCCAACGCCTATATTTTTTTCTACACTGCAAAGCATTACTTGATAACCAATGTTTGCATAAATTTTTTGCAGGTGTGCAAAATGATCCAATTCTTTTTGTTTGTATAAATCGGATTTATTAAAAACAATAATAGCCGGAATATGATAGGCTTCGCAAGAAATTAAAAAACGGTCAATAAAACCTTGTGAGGTTTTTGGATCTTTTAGCGTGGCAAATAATAAACTTTGATCAAGATTTGCTGCAATAATATGATGCTGGTGTTTGTTGTGTGGCGACACCCGCGCTACATAATTTTTTCGGTCACAAATGGTGTCAATCATGGCCGATTCTTCAAGCACATCTTCTATTTGCATGTCTACTTCATCACCAACAGCAATTGGGTTGGTAGAGGTTAGTCCGCCAATTTTAAACACCCCCTTGATACGTGCATTGTACATTTTGCCCGTTTCAGCCTTGGCTATATACCAACTACCCGTAGACTTGTAAATTCTTGCTTTCATTTGCTGGAACGAAGATACGGCCGCACTTGAAAAGGCAGCGAATTGCATGAAAAAGAATTTTTGCGAAACATTAACGCAGTATTTGGGCTTATAAGCCTCCACATTGCCCCTTAAAAGGGCTATAAATTGGTATCTTTGCCACCTATGGGAAAGTATGCACATGATAAGGTGGTGCCCTACGAACAAAGCGGGCTTACTAAAAAAGAGCAGGTAGCGAGCATGTTTGACAGCATTGCTTTTAGATACGATTTTTTGAACCGGTTTTTAAGTGCAGGTATCGATGTCAGTTGGCGAAAAAAAGCAATCCATGCTTTAAATGAAGTAAAGCCTAAAATTATTTTAGACGTAGCTACAGGCACTGGTGATGTTGCCATACTCACCCATCAACTTATTGCACCTACGCATATTACGGGCATTGATATTTCTGAAGGCATGCTTGCAGAAGGTAGAAAAAAAATTGCTACTCTAGGATTACAAAATGCGATTGAACTAATAAGTGGTGATAGTGAGCAAATAAAATTTAATGACAATCATTTTGACGGCATCACAGTTGCATTTGGGGTGCGTAATTTTGAACACCTAGAAACCGGTTTACAAGAAATGTTCCGTGTTTTAAAACCAGGTGGCAAACTAGTGATACTAGAATTTTCAAAGCCAAAACAGTTTTTATTTAAAGGCTTCTACAATCTATATATGAATTTGGTGGCACCTGGCTTTGGAAAAATGATTGCAAAAAACAAAGAAGCCTACCAATATTTAAATGACAGTGTTCAGGCTTTTCCAGAAGGAGACGCTTTTACAAACATCATGGAAAAAGTAGGCTACACATCAATTACAAGTAAGAAACTGACATTTGGCATATGCACGATTTACTGCGGAAAAAAATAATAGCCACCCTTGGTATTTTGTTTTGCGCAGTGAGCAGCATCTATGCACAGCGTGAAATTTACCGTTCGTACAGAGACGATTTGCCATACTATTTTGGATTGACACTAGGCTACAACACCAGTTATTTGCACCATACTAAAGCAGCAAATTTTTTAGCTTCCGATTCTATCATGTATGTAAATCCGGTAGCGAGCGGTGGTATTACCATGGGCTTATTAGCCACCCTCAAAATCAATGACCATATAGAGCTTCGGGCAAACCCCCAACTTATTATTGGCGGCTCTAAATACATCGACTACACATTAAAATCGGTAAAGCCTGGCGAGCAAACACAGCATCAACAAATTTTACCTTCAACCCTAGTAAGCCTTCCAGCGCATTTTAAATTAAATTCTGATCGCATCGATAATTTTAGGTTGTACATTTTAGGGGGTGTCAAATTTGACTTTGATTTATCCAGCAATTCTACATCACGTAACGCCGACGATTTGGTTAAATTAAATGCTGCGGATTTTGGATTAGAAGCAGGACTTGGTGTAAACTTTTATTTACCCTTTGTAACCGTTTCACCAGAAATAAAATTCAGTTACGGGATCACCAATTTACATAAGCTCGATAACGGACTTAAATATTCTAATGTACTTGATAAATTACGATCAAGAATGATTGTATTTTCGATACATCTAGAAGATTAGTAGACCCTTAATAAATGATATCATCACATAATTGCAAATTATGAAAAACATTGTCATCAAAAACGTATCCATTGTAAATGAAGGCACCACTACAACAGGTGACGTATGGATCAGAGATACCCGCATCGAAAAAATTGGATCACAACTAGATCCTAGTATGCGCGTTGAGGAAATTGATGGCACAGGCCAAACCCTTATCCCAGGCGTCATTGATGATCAAGTGCATTTTAGAGAACCGGGCCTTACCCACAAAGCAACCATTTATACCGAGGCAAAAGCTGCCGTACGTGGCGGTGTTACTTCTTTTATGGAAATGCCCAACACCAATCCACCGGCGTTTACCCATGAGCTACTGGAACAAAAATATGACATCGCAAAAAATCATGCGCTGGCCAATTACTCCTTTTTTATGGGTACGTCCAACGATAATTTAGAAGAAATTTTAAGAACCAACGATAAAAAAAATGACATCTGCGGTGTTAAAATATTTATGGGTTCTTCTACCGGCAATTTACTCGTAGACAATCCTATTTTATTAGAAAGAATATTTGAAGGATCTGAAGTATTGATTGCCACACACTGTGAAGAAGAGCGCCTCATTAAACGAAATTTAGCCAATGCCACCTCCGAAAACAGAATATTAA
>JBEGUD010000234.1:0-4774 GCA_041179065.1 Bacteroidota bacterium
CAATCATAATCGTACTGATGCTTGGATGGCTCACAAGGCTTAGGTTCAATAAAAAACTTTCCAGTAAAGCCATTTTTTCTACCATAATCTCTAGCCGCTTTTAAAAAGCTAGCTAAATGATCTTTTTCACGCTTCATATTGGTGTTTAAAAGGCTCATATAACCTTCTCTTCCACCCCAAAAAACATAATTTTCACCACCGAGTGCAATGGTAGCATCTAGCGCTGCTTTTACCTGAGCCCCCGCATGTGCGAGCACAGTAAAGTCTGGATTGGTAGCTGCGCCGTTCATGTATTTTCTACTAGAAAATAAATTAGCAGTACCCCAAAGTAGTTTGATGCCACTAGCCGCTTGCTTTTCTTTTAAATACGCGGTGATGGCTTGTAAGCGTCTTTCGTTTTCATGAATATCGTTTGTATATTCAACAGCATCTACATCATGAAAACAATAATAAGGCACGCCTAATTTTGTCATGAATTCAAATGCAGCATCTGCTTTGTCTTTTGCTCTTTCGATTGGATCTGATTTTGTATCCCACTCAAACAAATGCGTTGGCTCACCAAAAGGATCGGCACCAGAGCCACAAAAGCTATGCCAGTATGCACACGCAAATCTAAAATGCTCTTTCATGGTTTTGCCTGCTACTATTTGATTTTCATTGTACCATCTAAATGCAAGTGGGTTATGCGAAGCAGTTCCTTCGTATTTAATTTTTTCAATCCCTTTAAAAAATTCTTTAGATCCTGTTACTACTGACATACGTTATGTTTTAATACTTTAAATTTATTGATTGTTTTTGATTTGAAGCGTCAATTGCGCTTCCCATTTTTCATAAGCTGCTGCATAGGCATTGGTTCCGGAGGGCTCAATGATTATAAGTGGCTTGCTATTAACAAAAGCTTCCTCAATTGTAGCATATACCTTGGCGCCATAGCCTGCACCAATAGCGGCACCCTTACTTCCATCTGTATGATAGAGTTCTAGCGGCACCTGTAATGTATTCACAAAACAGTCTACAAAAACATCACTCAAAAACATATTGGCTTTACCTGCTCTTATAACTGTTGGCTGCACCCCATTTTGCTGCAGCACTTTAAAACCATATTGCATCGCAAACACAACACCTTCTTGAACCGCACGGTACATGTACGACAGCTCATTTCTATTAAAATCAAGGCCGGTAATATGAGCGCCAATATTTTTATTGTGGAGCATTCTTTCTGATCCATTCCCAAAGGGAAGTACAGATACGCCATTAGATCCTGGAGCTACAGATGCAGCAAGCACATTCATCTCTTGGTAACTACTTGCACCTAATTTGTTTTTTATCCAACTGTTTGAAATGCCTGCACCATTTATGCATAATAGCACACCAATGCTATTATGCTCCTGTGTATGATTGACGTGCGCAAATGAATTAACCCTAGAAGCTGTATCGGCTTGCAAACTATCTGATACTGCATATATAACTGCCGAAGTGCCTGCTGTTGCTGCTACTTCGCCAGGTTGCAGCACGTTTAATGAAAGCGCGTTGTTTTGTTGATCCCCCGCTTTATAAGTCACCGGAATTCCTTTTGGAATACCAAGTTCACGCGCAATATGTTCATTTACATATCCGTGTGTATCAAATACATTTTTGATTCCCGGTATATGCTGTGCATCAAGGCCGTAGTAATTCATAACCGCCTCAGACAAACAATTGTTTTTAAAATCCCAAAACATGCCTTCAGATAATGCAGCGATGGTGGTAGTAATTTCTCCGGTTAATTTCATGGCAATAAAATCGCCGGGTAGCATCATTTTATGTATCCGGGCATAATGTTCAGGTTCATTTTGTTTGACCCACGCAAGTTTTGATGCTGTAAAATTTCCTGGAGAATTTAATAAATGCGTTAAGCAATATTCGTTACCCATTTGTTCAAATGCCTTTTCCCCTACTGCTACTGCTCTATTATCACACCAAATAATACTATCTCTAATTACGTTTTGATGATTATCCACAAGTACCAGTCCATGCATCTGATAGGCAATGCCAATGGCACCAATATCAGAAGGCTTATAGGCTCCTGTAGCGTGTAATTTTAAAATAGCTGCCTTAACATCATGCCACCACTGATTGGGCGACTGCTCTGCCCAGCCGGGATGATGGGAAATAATGGCAGCTTCAGTTTCGGGATATTGCGCGCTTGCAACTACAGTTCCATTACCAGCGTCGAGTACAGAAACTTTTACTGAAGAAGTGCCAAGATCTATTCCTAATAATAACATACAATAAATAAGTATGGATGAACTAAAATTGAGTCCTTAATATTACTTAATTAGTGGCAAAAAATAGAAGAAAAGATTGTTAGTGGCCTCGTCAGGAATCGAACCTGAATCTGGAGCTTCGGAAACTCTTATACTATCCATTGTACTACGAGGCCAATTGCTAGGTGGGCGGCAAAAATAAATCAATTGTAAATACCCGACCGTATTAATTCAGGCCCGCCGCCGCCGCTTTACACCCAGTAATGCATATAAAGCAGCCGGTAAAAATATATGCGTAGGCACAGTTGCCATTATGTGCAAATCGTCAAGTAGTGAAGATTCGTTGTTTAAAAAACGAAATACCCGGTCTGGCGGATTTTTAGAAAATATTTGAGTGAAAATAGTAGCGCCATCTAATTTTTTGTCTTGTAATACCCTAAGTAATGTGGCGTCGTACAGGCCAAACTTTTTTTGAGAAAAACCCAGCGTCCTTAATGGATTTTTACCCGCCACTACATCAGCTATAATCGCTTTTGTTTTTTCTTGAATAAAATGAAACGCATAACCACTGCTTCCTTTTACCTGACCACCAGCAACACCCATGTTAATGATGTTTCCAACGCCACTAGAAAAAGAAAAATTAGTCATCGGTATTTTACCAAACTCTTGATGCGATATACTATAAACTATAGCGCCATATGTTTTTTGAATATACGCCTGTATAGCTTCGTCATATTCATTGTCTGCTAACAAATTTTCTGTAAACAACGTATATTCTACAAGTGCGGTAGTGCTCGAGGTAGGCATTACATACATAAACGTAGTGCCCTTTGATTGATCTACGGTAAAATCCATAAGTGTGGCTACCCCATCATTAAAAACAGGCGTTTCTGTTTTTATTTCATAGCCTTTAAAATGCTGCCATAAAAAATAATCAGAAGAATTTTGCGCCATCACATGTACCGGTTCAAATAAAATGCTATTAAAAATTTTATTGGCGGTAAGTGTTTGATTTTTGAGCTCAACGCTAGCACCTGTTTGCGTGGTTTGAACCGACAAAACAGGTTCAGTACAAAAAGTAATATTTGATTTACTGGCAGCGAGTGATAATACATGCGTATACAAATCAATACCTCTGATCATTTTATAAACAAAGGGCGATAAGTTTAATTCGCTTTTATAAGAGGGGGCGATAAAAGAAACCTGTTCCCATTTTTTACAAACAATAGGTTCAAAAATATCAGTTTCTTTTTCCCAAAAACACCAGGTTCGGTCATTGGTGTTTTTTTGAGCTGCATCAATCACCAAAATTTGAGCAGTATCAAAAAATGGATGCTGCATCATGCGCATAAGTAAACTTAAGCCCGCAAGACCGGCACCTGTAATAATATAATCGTAGTGTGATTTCAAAAAAGCCTATGCTTGATTTTGTAAGGCTTCGTCTTTGCGCACTTTGTCCCAGTATTTTTTTGCAACAAGTAGCATACCAAAACTTTCGCCATCCTCTTTACCTAAATGCTTATGGTGCATTTTATGCGCCCATCTAATGGCTTTGATGTATTTATTATTAGATCTGGTAAACAGTTTAAAACGCTGATGTATAATAATTTCATGCACTAAAAAATAGGCAAACCCATACATGGCGATGCCTGCACCAATACCCACCGACCAGTAATTTTGCGCCATACTACCTAGCATAATACAAAGCCAACTTGGAATGGCAAATATTAAAAAGAAGGCGTCGTTTTTTTCAAAGAAGCCATCACTTTTTTGGTGGTGATCTTCATGCAAATACCATAAAAAGCCATGCATCACATATTTATGGGTAGCCCAAGTAATGGGTTCCATCAACAAAAAAACGCCTATAGCAACAAAAACATAGATCATGGTAAATAATTTCGAAGTGTTAAAAAAAACAGCACTTGAATACATAACAAATGTAGTGCAAAAGGGTTGGCTTTAGGTTGCTCCCATTTTCTAAATAAAACCAGTAAACCCGCGCTCACAATAAACCAACATACATAATTGTACACCGGAATATCTAGTGATAGCCAGGTCCAAAACCCAAGCTTTACAGCAACAGGCTCCATTAACCAATCAAATAAAACGGCCACAAGGGCTGCATCAATTACAAATGCCAAATTCTCTATGCGTTTAGGGACAGCCTCCCCTTCTTTTAAAAAATGATGCTGTAACCAGCGGTGCAATATTGTCATAACAGTACCTGCACAAAAAACAACTACAAACCAGTTCATACCAATGGTAAATGGAACGTCCATAAGTCCGGGGCCCATTGCCTTTCCGTAAAAATAAGATCCAAACAATAAACCCGTGTTTACGCCTATTATTTCGGAGAGCATGCCTGTAACAAATGCAGCGATAAAAAAATACCAAAATTTAGGAGATAAGCTGGGCTGATTCCAAAGCAGCAGCACAAACATGATCCAAAGGTTAAGTGGCGTATTTGAAACAAACCAAGCTGCATGGTCAGAAATTAAAATACCAAGCATGCCACTCACGTGAAAAAG